>NZ_CAXCAM010000021.1:0-53896 GCF_963980585.1 uncultured Ilumatobacter sp. | reverse complement strand
TTTAGGGTCGCACTGAAAGCGCGCAGGGGGTGGCACTAAAACTCTTGCCTCCTACATCCGTGCCGGGGTCAGCAACAGCACTGTGACAATCGAAAGCGACAACTGCTCGGTGACAATCGAAAGCGATGACCAGGTCATCAGCGACGCGGACGACCCCTCTATCTGCGTCTGACCGGCCGGGGTCTCGCTGCGAGCGATCCACAGACGACTGAGATACCACAGAGTGTCGGTCCATCCGCCTTGCGGCATATCGTCGGCAGCCATCGCTTCGGGCGCACCGGGAACGTCACGCTCCCAGTCGAGGACTTCCTGTTCGATGGCATCAGCATCAGCGCCCGTGGGGACGTTCCAACTACGTCGCCGCGGCGAGGCGCTTCACCTCCGCGGGAGCGACGTTTCAAGTGTGCGGTACGAGGGACGGTGTCCGGATGGAATACCGGCCAAGAAATAACGTGCTGGTTCGAAGTGGTGTTCCGCCGTAAACGGCTCAAGAAAGTTATCCTCGACCAGATCATTCCGGACAAAGAAGGCATTGACACCTGTCACGCTACATCCGACTAAACTGTAGCCAAATGCCGCGAAATTCACTTCGAGATACTTCAATGAGGCACTGAAGCAATCGTCACTCGCCCAGGCATGGGATTTATTGTACTGCATGCAGAACATAACTGGCGGCACAAACTTTGCATTGTACTCAATCACGACGACCCGCGGCCGGACGCAATCAATAGACTTGAAGATGTGAAAGTCATTGCCGTCGATATCGATGGACAGCAGATCGATCTCCGATTCAGCGATATTCCTTGAAATGAGACCGTTGATGTTTTCGGTCGTGATAAACGATTGAGTGACAGCGAGCTGTCCGCTGTCCACGACCGTGCTGAACCCTTCACGAATCTTCTTGACGTACCGGCAGGAGCCTTCGATCCACAGCCCATTCCATCCGTCGAAGAGAAGCGCTAGAGTGTTGTTCTCCAATCCGTTGCCCACGCCGAACTCAACAAAGGTTCGATTTGTGACGCCAATTCGATTGAATATTTCCCGAATAATTCCGTCTTCGTCGTTCTGTGAGTAGACTTTATGACCGAACGGCACCAAGCACTTTCTGTCCTGGTAACGCGGCCGTTCCCTGAGTCGTTCGATCTCAGCGTGCAACTGCTGGACCTGCAGAGGCTGCTTGATGACTCGTTCCGTCATCGTCCTCAGCCAATACGCCAGAGACGTGAACTTCTCAATGAAATTCTTCATCGGCGTCTGCCTTCCTTCTACTTCACTCGCTGGAATTCTTCGTAGAGTACTGCTTCATCGCTCCCTCCACGGCCAGCAAGGTCACGTTCAGTCCACAATTCGAGCAGTTGGCTGACGGTGGCTTTGCGTTGCTCACCGCCACTCCGGTCACAACAGGTTACAACAGACGACACCCGTAGAGTCGTTGTGCAGGGGTTTTGGGTTCTGACCAGGGGTCTCTACATCGCTGGGGGACAAGGGGTCGCAGGTTCAAATCCTGTCAGCCCGACCACCGTACGCAGGGGCTTCGCAGAGATGCGGAGCCCCTGTTTCGCGTGCTGGGGTCGGTGCGGGGGAGGTTGCGGGGGAACGACCGACCATTCCATCCCGTTGCTTCAGGGGTGGGTCGAGGGCAAAGACCGAATTCGTGTGTTCATCTTGTTCAGGGCCGGGCCGAAGGGTTGTCAAGTCGCCGAGAACTCGCTGGTCAGGATACTGCCCTGTGGCACCCCCCCGGGGGGGTGTAACGGCCCCGCCCCCGGGTCGGTGCGGAGGGAGGTTCAACCGCTCCGGAATTCTGTGAGGTTTCTTCAGGGGTCGTCTGTTCGTATTGGGTCGCGAGTGGGGCGTGGGCTTGGTTTGTTGGAATCGGTCATGCTCCTGAGATGAAGGAGACGCCGCGGTACCACGTGGATACGCACCCGAGTATTGTCTCATCGTGGGAGATATTCGGGAGTCGAGTTCGCAGCTAGCTGACGACCTGGTTTCGGCCGGAGTAGCTGTTCAGGATCTGATTCAGGTTGACGGCGACTCAGTCAGCTTCGGCTACGAGGATGCCCGAATTGTCGTCAGTGCTGCTGAGCTGGCGAAGGATCTCACGGTGGTGCTGTCGATGAACGTAGCTGGTCATGCGTTTGAACGAACGGCTGTCTTGTCAGACGTTGAAGCTGTTGCTAGCTACCTGTCAGATCAGTTCGATGAGCCGGTCTGTAGCGAGTGTGCAAAAACAATCGACGACAACACAAATCGGTGGCCTCGAGCCGAGTTTCCCGGGCTTTGCGAACCGTGTTACGTCGAGCGACGGACGCAGGAACTGGCAAAGTGCGTACCTGTTCCTTCCGAGTTCCTTCACGTCGCGATCTCGGTCTCCGAACTGAAGGTTTGGCGGCGGATTGGCCTCGACCTCGACGAGCTCATCTACATTGGCAAAGAAATCGGGTTCGATAATCCCGTAATGGTCCGCGAAGCGGTGTCTCAGGGTGTTCCCATCGATGAAGACTTCTTCGAGTGCGCGAGCAACGTGACCGACGAAGAATGGCTTAAGTGGCAGGACGCCGGTTTCTCCATGGAACAGTTTGTTCAATTTCAACCTACAGGTTGGCTGCCGGACTTCGCCTACCAGTTTTTGGAGAGAGGCCTAACGGCCGAGCAGACAGAGCGAATCAGCGACATCGCCTGGCTACGGCTGGACGCAGCGGTGCTGTCTGAGCTGCTCAGTGACCCGTCGTTCCAATTCAAAAATGATTGTTTGGCAGAACTGGAGCAAGCTGGTGTACCGCTGACGGCCGATGGAATCCGCCAATGGAGCGGACTTCTGGCGGATGAGATCCTCGAAGCGGTTGCCCTTGGCCTCCCCGATGCTGCACACGCTCAGCGGTATCTAGATCTGGATATGAGTCTTTGGACTCAACACGGGTTCACCCTCGAAGTGGCAGAGCGGATCGGGGATTCAGACTGGTTGCGGGTGGACCGAGCGGTGCTATCTGAGCTGCTCAACGACCCGTCGTTCGAATTCGACGAGGTATGTCTGCAAGACCTGCAACGAGCTGGTGTACCGTCCACGGTCGCTGGCATCCGTCGATGGAGCCTTCTGGAGGATGAGATTCTCGAAGCGGTTGCCCTTGCCCTCCCCGATGCTGCAAGCGCTCAGCGGTATCTAGATCTGGATATGAGTCTTTGGACTCAACACGGGTTCACCCTCGAAGTGGCAGAGCGGATCGGGGATTCAGACTGGTTGCGGGTGGACCGAGCGGTGCTATCTGAGCTGCTCAACGACCCGTCGTTCGAATTCGACGAGGTACGTCTGCAAGACCTGCAACGAGCTGGTGTACCGCTGACGGTCGCTGGAATCCGCCGATGGGGCGGATTGAACGCAGATCAGATCCTCCAAGCGGTCGATCTCGGGTTCCCCGATGCCGCGAGCGCCATCGGCTGGAAAGCCTTTGCCCCGTCGGAGGTGCAGGCATGGATCGACGCAGGCTTTGATGCCCGTGATGCCGAGAAATGGAAGGCCTTTGCCCCGTCGGAGGTGCAGGCATGGATCGACGCAGGCTTTGATGTCCGTGATGCCGAGAAATGGAAGCAATCGGGCGCAGACCCTGCAACCGCAGCACGCCGCGCAGCGGCCGGGCTGGTACCTCCGACCCTTATCTAGCCAGTCTGCGGCGAATGGGTCGAGGCTTTGCGGCATCTGAGGCAGCATTTCGACATCGCAAACATTGGTTGTCGGTTGACCCAGATTTGGTCGATTGAGTGGTTGTCCCGAGTGACTGATCACGTGGCGGACTGTGCCGGTCCGAGCCGCTACCGCAGTTAAAAATTCGAGATTCTTTGAGAACATTTAGGGTCGCACTGAAAGCGCGCAGGGGGTGGCACTAAAACTCTTGCCTCCTACCATCATCCCCGGCATGTGTGCTCCGCACACCTCCCATCCATCGCCGTGGCCCCCGGTCTGGCTGAGGATGGTGATCGACAACTGCATCCGCGGTCCGGCGATCAAGCCGTGTTCCTGCGCTTCCTTCACGCCGAGGTCGGCGCCACCGGCTTCACGCACGGTCGTGACACCGCAGGCCAGCGTGCGTTGCATCCGCTCCGCGGCCTGGAAGAAGTTCATCGAGAACGGCGTTCCCAGGTGGGTGTTGGCGCTGAAATCGCCGTCCGCCATGAAGTGCACGTGGCAGTCGATCAGACCAGGGGTCACCAGTCGGCCGGTGCAGTCGATCGATTCGTCTCCGTCAAGGTTGCTACCGATCTCGACAATCCGATCGCCCTCAATGGCGATGTCGGCCACCGATGGGGCTGCCCCAGTGCCATCGAGAACCGTGCCGTTTGACCAGATCGTACGTGTCATCGGCTGAGCCTGGCATACCTGAGACTCAGGAGCGAGTTGCCAGCCAAACAGCTTCGGCGTCGCCGATCGGCGAATCCGGTCCGGCATCGACAAAAGGCCAGAGCTCTGATGCGATGCGTCGATAGTTGCCGGAGGCGTTCAGCTCGCCGAGCAAGGCGTACAGGCCGAGGTTGATGCGCTGGATGAACACGAAGGCCCGTGGCACCGTGGCGTACTGGCTAATCGGGCTCTCGCGATCGAAGGTGTGGCGCACGATCGTGTTGGCGTACTCGCGCGTCCATGTCATTCGTTCGTCGCGTGCCACGGTGTCGTAAAACAGCGAGAAGTACTCGCCGACATCGTCGGTGTCGACGGGAGCATCGGGCTGCAACATGCCGGCCTGCTCGAGAATGTCGCGAAAGAGACGCGGGTCGTGCTTCACGGCTGCTGCTTCGACCATCGATGCAAAGGTGTTGAGTTCGTCGCTGGTGAAGTGCTTGACGAGACCGAAGTCGAGGAATGTGACCGTGCCATCGTCGTGGAAGATGTAGTTGCCGGGGTGGGGGTCGCCATTGAATGCGCCCATGCGATAGAGGCTGCGGAAGACGAAGCGGAAGATGACCTCTCCGGCATGATCACGCTCGACCTGAGGGCGTTCGAGCAACTCGGCCCAGCCGAACCCATCGACGAGCTGGGACGTGAGGACTCGTTTGGTGCAGTATTCGGCGACAATCTCAGGGATACGAATGAACGGGTGTCCGGCGTAGTAGTCGTGGAACTCGCGTTGGTTGCGGGCCTCGAGTTCGTAGTCGACCTCTTCCGCCAGGCGGATCTTGATCTCGTCGACCATCTCGGTCGGATCGAGCCCGCCGAACCCTTGCTTGAGGATGACGCCGAGCATGTCGGCGTTCTTCAGGTCGGAGGTGATCGCTTCGTCGACTCCTGGATATTGCACCTTGACGGCAACGGCACGCTCGGACCCCGTCGTCGGGTCGTTGATGATCGCCCGGTGCACCTGGCCGATCGACGCAGCTGCAATTGGCTCGGGGTCGAACTCGACGAACAGGTCGGCGATGGATCCGCCAAGCTCGGCCTCGATCGTGGCGACGGCCAGCTCAGCTGACATCGGGGGAGCATTTGACTGGAGCTGAGCGAGCGCCAGCCGAAGTGGTTCAGGGAGTCCGTCGTCGAGGTAGCTGGCCATCTGGCCGAGCTTCATCAAGGCGCCCTTCATTTGGCCGAGTTCGTCGGCCACCTGTTGTGCGGTCTTGATTTCGCGTGCTCGATCGAGTTCGTCGCGACGCTTCGTTGACGCGAACGTTTTGCGCGCGGCGGTTGACGCGTAGGTGCCGCCGACCTTGACTCCCATTCGTGCGAGACGTGCGTTGCGGCCCTTCCACGACGTTCCCATCGCAGTCCGATCAAGGCGCCGTGAGACGACGACGATGGCCGCTGCGAGCACCCCGAGCATCCCGAGCCAGGTCAGCTTCTTCATGTCGAGGCCCCTCGGCGGGCCACCGAATCGAGGGCGCGGAGGAGTGTCGGGACGAAGCGGTCGGCGTGGGCCACGGCTGCATCATGGTCGCCGTCGACGCGGAACGCCTCAGCCTGCGCGATCATCTCGAACAACTTCACCTGTCGGGCGAGTGGGATCACGCGGTCGGTCATCGTGATCAACACCGACGTCGGGACATCGACGTCACCGATCCAGTCGGCGCTCGAGAACCGCCCAATGGCCTTTCCGGCCTCAAGCACCGTCCGCCAGTCGTGGCTTGCCGCTTCTTCGATCGCCCAGGGCTCCCACTGTTCGCTCTTGCGCTGCAGGTAGACCTGCTCGGTGAGCCACTCGCGGGCCTGCTCGGGGGTGTAGCGCGCCACCGTGGCGAGTCCGGCGAGTCCCAGGAACGACAATCGCTCGGGGCGACGATTCGAGAAGAACGGTGCGGTCGCGCACAGCACGAGTCCGTCAACGCGGTCAGGGTGGCGCCGCCACAACAACTGCGCAATCGGCCCGCCCATCGAATATCCGACCGGAATGAACGAATCGATCCCCAGAGCGGTGGCGATATCGGCAGCATCATCGGCACAGTCCTCGAGACGAAACGCCTTCTTCGTGCGCAGACCAGCGGCGTGCCCTCGATGATCGAAGGCAACGACCCGGTAATGCTCGCCGAGCGCCCGGTACGAGCTGTACCAGTTCAAGTCAGCAGATGCTGTCCAACCGTGGAGGAGGATGACGGTCGGAGCGCCAGGACTGCCGCCGAAGTCGCGAACCAGAACGTCGCCGCGGTCTTCAAGGTGAACGAATTTTCCTTCAGGAACAGCAGGCTTCTGGATGGGCGACGCGGCGAGAGGTTCGGTCAACGGAGGACGCTCAAACCGGCTCGACGCTCAGCACCTTGATGGTGAGCGCGCCGTTGGGAGCGTCATAGGTAATCGACTGCCCTGGAGCTGAGCCTTCGAGTGCCGCTCCGAGCGGCGAGGTCGCGCTGATGACGTCAGCACCTTCGACCTCTTCTTCCATGTTGCCGATCATGTAGCGCTCGGCCATGTCGTCCGAGTCGCCCTCGTAGACAATGACATACAGCTGATTCTCGACGATCTCGGGTTCATCGATCAGATATTCGAGCTGACGGATGCGGCCTTCCATGTGGCCCTGCTCGTCCTTCGCCGCGTGATAGCCGGCGTTCTCCTTGAGATCGCCTTCTTCGCGTGCCCGTTCGATCTTGTCGGCGACTTCGATGCGCCCACGGGTCGTGAGGTCGTGAAACTCGGCCTGCAGACGTTCGAGTGCGGACTTCGACAACTTCGCTCCTGCCATTGACCAGACGATACAAGTAACAAATGGGGACAGACCCCTTTCGTGACTCGGTTCATCCGCGGTGCAGTTGAGTAGCCTCGCTCGTCGTATGACGCACAACATTGCAGTGATCGGAGGCGACGGCATCGGACCGGACGTCACCGCAGAGGCCATCAAGGTCGTCCGGGCGGCCGGAGTCGACATCGCCACGACGGAGTTCCATCTCGGGGGTGCCCGGTATCTGGAAGACGGCGAGATCTTGAGCGATGCGACGCTCGACGAGCTGCGGCCCTTCGACTGCATCCTCCTCGGCGCCGTCGGTCATCCCGACGTGAAGCCCGGGGTGATCGAGCGGGGGCTGCTGCTGAAGATGCGCTTCGAACTCGACCTCTACATCAACCAGCGACCGTTCCTCGGCACGGCACCGGGAGGCGACACGGAACACAACTTCGTCGTCATTCGTGAGAACACCGAGGGTCCATATGTCGGTGAAGGCGGCGCAATGCGCGTCGGAACGCCGCACGAAGTCGCCACGCAAGGTTCGGTCAACACCCGGATGGGTGTCGAGCGGTGCATTCGCTACGCCTTTGACCTGGCTGCCAGCCGGGAACGTCAGCACCTCACCCTGGTGCACAAGACCAACGTGTTGTCGTTCGCCGGCAGCCTGTGGGAGCGCACGTTCAACGAGGTCGCCGCCGAATACCCGCAGGTCGGCACGGCGTACAACCATGTCGACGCTGCGTGCATCTACTTCGTGCAGGACCCGCATCGCTACGACGTGATTGTCACCGACAACCTGTTCGGCGACATCCTCACCGACCTCGGTGGCGCCGTATCAGGCGGCATCGGCCTGGCATCGTCGGCCAACCTCAACCCGACACGCACCGGCCCGTCGATGTTCGAGCCGGTGCACGGCTCGGCACCCGATATCACTGGTCAGAACAAGGCCAACCCCACCGCAGCGATCTTGTCTGCGGCACTCATGCTCGACTTCCTGGATGAAGGCGATGCGGCCGATCGGATTCGTGCGGCGTGTGCCGATCCGGTTACTGGCAGCACCACTGACGTAGGTGACGTCATCGCCGGGCGCGTGGGACACTGACGCCATGCCCATCACTCCCACACCAAAGATCTGGATGAACGGTGAACTCGTCGACTGGGATCAGGCCCAGGTTCATGTGCTCACCCACACGCTGCACTACGGCACCGGAGTGTTCGAAGGCATTCGTGCCTACGAAACGGCCGAGGGCCCGGCGATCTTCCGCCTCACCGAGCACATCGAGCGGCTCTTCTCGTCGGCCAAGATCCTCGGCTTCGAGATCCCGTACACGGTGGATGAACTCATTCAGGCGACCAAAGACACGGTTGCCTCGACCGGCCTGGCGTCGTGCTACGTCCGCCCGCTTGCGTATCTCGGCTACGGCGAAATGGGCCTCAACACACTGCCGTGCTCGACTGAGGTCGCCATCGCCTGCTGGCCGTGGGGTGCGCTGCTTGGCGACGATGCCGTCCAGAAGGGTGTGCGGATGAAGATCTCATCGTGGACTCGTCACGATCACAACACGATGCCGCCAGCGGCCAAGACAGTCGGCAACTACGTCAACTCGTCACTTGCCAAGGTCGAAGCACTCAAGGCCGGCTATGACGAAGCGATCATGCTCGCCCCCAACGGACTCGTTGCCGAGTGCACGGGCGAGAACATCTTCGTCGCACGACAAGGCAAGCTGCTGACCCCGCCGCTGTCGGCGGGAGCACTCGAAGGGATCACGCAGAACACGGTCACGTCGCTGGCCGAGGATCTTGGCTTCGAAGTGCGCGTTGACAACATCGCTCGCAGCGACCTCTACATCGCTGAAGAAGCGTTCGTCTGTGGCACGGCCGCTGAGGTCAGCTCGATCAACTCGGTCGACGAGCGAGATATCCCCTGCCCGGGCCCGATGACGCTCGCTCTGTCCGAGGCATACCTGGCCACCGTGCGCGGCGAGAACCCGAAGTACAAGTCCTGGAACGAACTCGCCGTCTGACCACCGCTTCTCCCGTTTGCGTACCCAGAAGGCGTCGCCGACGACACGTTTCGGGTACGCAAACGGAGCGATGAGGTCAGCTGGCGAGGGCCTGGCGGATTTTGATCACTGACTGCAGGCCGTCGCGGGCCAGGTCGAGCGTCGGTCCAGGGAAGAGGCTGACGTCGTCGGCGCCGGCGTCGGTGAGCGCCTCGATGTGGGCCACGACGTCGTCGAGTGTGCCGATCGCGCCGATGTCGACCCACCAGTCGTCAGGAAAGTCAGCGATGGCTTCGATGCCGCCCGACGTGAAGCGTTCGATCATCTCGTCGAAGTGCGGGTGCGCCTGAATGCCTGCCTCTGGTTGGCTAAGTAGCCCGGCGACGAACGGGCTCATTGCGTGATGGGCCAACTTGCGGTTGGGGATGAGGCACAGCGCGCTGAACACCGAGGTGCGGAAGCCGGCGGGTGATCCGGCCTGCTCGATTGACTGTCGCACGTAGGCAGGGCTTGCGCCTTCGGCCAGCACCACGCCGTCGGCGATACGTCCGGCGAGTGCCAGCGACTTTGGTCCACGCACGCCGGCCAGTACTGGCGGTACCTGAGTCGGTGCTGGAACGAGCGCCACGTCGCGCATGGTCACTTCACTGCCGTCGAAGGTCACGGTCTCGCCCTGGAGCAGTCGACGGACGGTGGTGATCACCTCGTCGAGCGTTGTCAGCGGTGATGGTGTGCGGGCACCCATCTGTTCCATCCAGTCCTGCACGCCGTGCCCGATGCCGGCAAGCAGTCGCCCAGGTGCGAGCTCAGCCAGCGTGGCAATCTCCATCGCCGTGACCGCGGCGTTGCGTGCCACTGCGGGCAAAATGCCAAGGCCGACCTGGAGATGGTCAGTGCGAGCGAGCGCCGTCGCGGCGAGCGAGATACCCGCTGTGTAAAAGCAGTCTTCGATCACCCACAGCTGTTCGACACCCCCCGCTTCGAGTCCCTCGGCGAACTCGATGACGGCAGACGCCGGCAGCGAACGATCGAAGCACATCCCGAGACTTGGTGCATTCAGAGCCATCACCGCACCGTAGCTGCCCTCGATCTCACCGAAACTTGTCCCATCAGCGTCGCCCAGCGACGATTTTCCTACAAATTTCGGATTCGTCGCGGAATGGTTCGGAAAACGAAGAATGCCCCGTCCGGGGCAGCCAGACCGAAGTCGGCGCTCCTTTCGGGGCATTCAAGGCGGACAGATCCACCACTGATCGATCGACGGGAATTAACCTGCGTCTCGATCAGTTCACATCGCCCGTTGCGTTCACCCCGTCCAGTCGAAACTGGCCGTTGTGGCGCGGCGGGCGATGCCGCTTTTCGGGACACGTTGCCGGCAAGCCGACTCCGCACCCGAGTTGTCACCGTTTCACGCTGACCCGGTTTCCCGCGCCATCAGAAGCTGGTGCCAATCAGAACCGTCCTCTCGGAGGCCAGTTGGGGTGGCCCCAGATCTTTCGGCTCTGCACCACTGCCCCGTCTCCGTGCTCCGACCCGAAGGCCGACACTCGGTTCGGTCGCCTCGCCGACTCGTTCGGTTTCCCGAACGACCCTGCAGATCCCCGTGGCCGCTCGCTCCCCGAAGGGACCGCTCGACTCGGTTGGACCTGACACCTCGGCCGGTTGCCCGGATTCGGTGCCGACTCTCCGTTGTTCGTGTTTCACCCGAAGGTGCAGTACGAACCCGGTCTGAGGTGGCCGTGAACTCTGTCCTTTCCGAACCCGCTGTGTCTCGTGAGCGGTGTGGGTCGAGCCGAAGCTCCGTCCTCACCGCTCCGGTTGGCATGCGCTCTCCGGAACAGACACCAGTAAAGACGCGGGGAAATCAATGGTCAAGGGGTTTTCCGAAAGACACAGGGTTATCCCCGAACCTTTTTTGTTACCCCCAGTTTTGCCTCGGTTGTCCCCGTGTTGCGCACCGTTCATGCACACCCATGTCCACATGTTGCACGCGTGTCATTCGACAAGCTGTGGCGAAGCGCGCCGCAGGGAGATTGAATCGTCGCCATGGATCTACGTGCAGGACGATTGGTCGAGGTGTTTGACACCACCTTGCGCGACGGATTGCAGGTTGAGGGGGTGTCGGCGACAGTCGACGACAAGTTGGCTATCGCTGAACAACTCGACCTTCTCGGCGTGCACTACATCGAAGGCGGATGGCCCGGGGCGAACCCGAAGGACATCGAGTTCTTCGCTCGAGCGGAGTCCGAACTCACGCTTGGAACGTCGACACTCGTGGCCTTCGGTTCCACTCGTCGGCCCCGTGGTAAGTCTGACGACGATGCCACCTTGCGCAACCTGATCGAGGCCAACACGGCCGCGGTCTGCATCGTGGCCAAGAGCTCGGAATACCAGGTCATCGAAGCGATGAAGACCACGCTCGACGAAGGCGTGGCGATGATTGCCGACTCGGTCGGCTTCCTGCATGGGCAAGGTCGCCGTGTGCTGGTCGACCTGGAGCACTTCTTCGATGGCTACTCGAGCAATCCTGAATTCTCGCTGCGTGCCATCGAGGCGGCCGTGATCAATGGGGCGACGCACCTGGTGCTCTGCGATACCAATGGCGGAACGCTGCCCGACGAGGTCGAAGCCGTGGTTGCCGATGTCAAGGCACACGTCGGCAACGACGCCATTATCGGCATCCACTGCCACGATGACACTGGCTGTGCCGTGGCTAACTCGATGGCCGCGGTGCGCGCCGGGGCGGGGCATGTGCAGGGCACACTGAACGGCCTGGGGGAGCGGACCGGCAACACCAACCTCACCACGGTCATTCCGAACCTGCAGTTGAAGCAAGGTTTCACCTGCCTGCCGGAAGGCCGGCTGGAGCACCTGACCACGGTCAGTCATCGCGTCGCCGAGACACTCAACCGGGCGGTCGATCCGCAGGCGCCATATGTCGGCTCGTCCGCGTTTGCGCACAAGGCGGGACTGCACGTCTCGGCGATTGCCAGGGCCAAGGATGCGTACGAACACATCGACCCGGTCGCAGTCGGTAACGGCACGCGGTTCGTCGTGTCGGAGATGGCGGGGCGTGCGACGATCCAGATGAAGGCCGATGAACTCGGCCTGGTCATTGACGGTGCCCAGATCAACGACGTGATCGACCAACTCAAGCGTCTCGAGCACGAGGGCTACCACTTCGAGGCAGCGGACGCCTCGCTTGAACTGCTGATGCGACGGGCGACCGGCGAGGTCCCTGAGTTCTTCGAGGTCGAGTCGATGCGGGTGATCACCGATGAGTTGGCCGACGGGTCGTTCAGCACCGAAGCAACCGTCAAGCTGTGGATCGGCGGCGGTCCGAACGACGAAGGCGCCGAACGCCATGTTTCGATTGCTGAGGGCAACGGCCCAGTCAACGCCATCGACACCGCCTTCCGAATGGCGGCGGGGCAGTCGTTGCCGCAGCTTGCCGAGATTCACCTCATCGACTACAAGGTGCGGATTCTCGATGGCGGGTCAGCCACAGGTGCCACGACGCGAGTGCTGTTGTCGGCAACAAACGGTGTGCGTGACTGGACCACTATCGGTGTGAGTCCCAACATCATCGAAGCATCGTGGCGTGCGCTTGAGGACAGCATTGTCTACGGCTTGCTCCACAGCGTCTGACTCGCAGCGTCGACCGGAGAAGTCCCGGCTGTTCTGGTCGTCGCACCGAAGTTGCTGTTGATCCTGTAGAACTAGGGCAATGGCAGCACCGAAGTTCAGCCCTGTGGCACCGATGTCTCGCGCCCGCGCCTACCGATCGCCCGACCATGTGCCAGACAACTGGATGCCTGATCGACCCGCAGAGATCCCTGGCTTTCAACCCCAGGGCCCGCGCCGCGGCAACCCAGGGCCTGACCAAGGGTTCGCGCTGCGTATCGCCCGACAACTCGCACCGTCATTGCACATGCAGGGAGGCGAGCACGTTGAGGACGCCATCCGTGGTTGCCTCGGTGTTGCCCTCCGCCGTGCATCGCTGTTCTCGCGTGCACCGGTTGTCCACGACGTGAAGATGGCGTTCACGATGTGGGGCTTTCTCGCCGAGATGCCGCCCACCGACTTGATCGAGTTTCGCCAACCCTTGTTCGCAGGGCTGCGCCATGTCGGTCATCACTACGCCGAGGCTCGCGTCGTTGCGGACATGGTGCCTGAAGCAACGCTCCGGCTCACACCGGCTGAGATCGACGCGAGCCGCTGGCGCGAGCTCCTCGGCGTCTGATCCAGCGGTCACATCGGAGCGGAGCGTTCCGCGTGGCGACGGCCGACCAACGCTGACGTCGGGGTGTGTTGACGAGGTGTTCGCAATTGTTCGCTCAGGCCGTTGTTCCGATGCGATCTCGACGAATACGGTCGGGACGTGCCTGAGACCTTTGACCCGTCGACCCACCCGCATCGTCGTCGCAACGCGCTCACCGGAGATTGGGTCGTGGTGTCGCCGCAGCGGACGAAGCGGCCATGGCAGGGTCAAACCGACGACTCAGCGATTGCTCGTCCACCTGACTACGACCCGGGCTGTTACCTCTGCCCTGGCAACGAGCGAGCCGGTGGCGTCAAGAATCCCGATTACACATCGACGTTCGTCTTCGAGAATGACTTTGCCGCGTTGCTCCCTGATGTACCGATGCCCCCCGCCGAAGTGGTGGCCGGGTCAAGCAGCTCGCTGTATCAGTCGGGAACCGGCGATGGCGAGTGCCGAGTCATCTGCTTTTCGCCGAAGCACGGTCGGACACTTGCAACGATGGATCTCGATGAAATTGGGGTAGTGGTTGACCTCTGGAAGGAACAGCTCGCCGAGCTGCTTGAGCGGTTCGAGTATGTGCAGCTGTTCGAGACGCGCGGCGCCATCTCCGGGTCGTCGAACCCGCACCCGCACGGTCAGATCTGGTCGTCGAACTTCCTGCCAAACGAAATCGTTGCTGAGCTTGAACACCAGCGGGCCTATCACGCAGAGCACGGACGACATCTGTTGCTCGACTACGTCGAAAACGAATTGGCCACCGGCGATCGGGTCATCATGTCCAACGACCACTGGCTCGTTGCGGTGCCGTACTGGGCGTACTGGCCCTATGAGACGATCGTGCTGCCGCGGCGCCGAGTGGCGTCGCTGCTCGACCTCACCGTCGACGAGAGCGAGGCGTTGGCCGAGGCGCTGAAGGTCATGTTGAGCGGGTTCGATCGGCTTTTCAACACGCCGTTCCCGTACTGCTCGGGCTGGCATACCGCGCCACGGGGCCAAGCCGCCCACTGGCAGCTCCATGCTCACTACTACCCACCGTTACTGAGGTCGGCCGACGTGGCCAAGATTCCCGCGAGTTACGAGCTGTTGGCAAACCTGCAGCGCGACCTGACTCCCGAGACGGCGGCGGCCAATCTTCGTAACGTGCTGTAGCGCCGGTGGGCTGCGCTCAGCAGGTCGGTTTGGGTCGCACCTCTGCAAGTGCAGCGAGAAAGCGATCGTTCCAGTCCCGGCTTGCGATGGTCACACGAACTCCGACGCCTGCGAACGCCCGAGTGACGACGCCTCGCCGCTCCAGATCGTTGCCCAGCGCGGCAGCGTCGGCCGTGACGGGGAGCCACACAAAGTTGCCCTGCGGCTCGGGGATGTTCCACCCACCGTCACGCAGTGCCCCGGTCACGCGTGTTCGCTCGGCGACGACCGCGGCAACCCGCGCGCGCATCTCGGAGGCCGCGTCGATGCTCGCCCGAGCGGCACGCTGCGCCAGCTCGTTGACGGCAAAGGGGACGAGGGTCCGATCGATCATGCCGATCACCTCAGGGTGGCCAAGCGCATAGCCCACACGCAGGCCAGCCAATCCATGGGCCTTACTGAATGTGCGGGTGATCACCAGGTTCGGGTGGTCGGGGAGCAGCAGCGTCGAGTCCGTGACGCGCTCGTCGGTCACGAATTCGGAGTATGCCTCGTCAAGCACAACCAGACAGGTTGGGGGGACGGAGCCGAGGAAGCCGATGATCTCGTCAGTGCCGACCACGGTGCCGGTCGGATTGTTCGGGTTGGTGACGAAGGCAAGCTTGGTGTCGGCATCGATCGCCGCTGCGAGTGACGGGAGGTCGAAGGTCTCGTCGAGCAGCGGGACGCGGATCTCCTCGGCTTCGACCAACGCAGTAAACAGCGGGTACGCCTCGAAGGACGGCCAGCACATCGCGACCTTGTCGCCAACGCCGACGTAGCTGAGGAGGAGCTGCTGGAGAATGCCTGCCGACCCGGCGCCGACGGTGACCTGGTCGGCGTCGAGGCCGACGAACGCGGCGATGTCGGCGCGCAGGGCGGCAGCTCCGTGGTCGGCGTAGAGACCGAGATGTTCGATGCCCCCGCTGATCGCGCCGGCGACCGACGGGAGGGGACCGAACGGGAGCTCGTTCGAGGCCATCTTGATCGCGTCTGCGATGCCGTGCTCGGCTGCAACTGCCGCAGCTGAACGGCCGGGTTGATATCCGGGGAGCGCTGCCACCGCAGCGCGAGGTCGTCCTGTCATGGCTCCATGTTCCCAGATCCGGTGCGTGGCGCTGTGGAAGGATCAGCGTCATGAGCGAACAACGTGGTGCGGTGACCTGGGTGCCGGCAGACGATGCATGGGATTCGAGCGTCATGGCGGAGTTCGCCGAGCACGTCGAAGCGGACGACGGGCTGCGTCTCCGGTCGTATGACGACGTGCTCGATTGGTCGCTCCGACAGCCGGGGGAGTTCTGGAACGAGCTGGCGCAATGGCAGTGCATCAACTGGATCGACAAGCCCACCGCGTCACTGGAGTCGGCATCGATGCCAGGCGCCACGTGGTTTCCTGGCGGCACGTTGAACTACGCGGAACGGGCCCTGGCGCACGGCGCAGCGCTCGGTGACCAGATCGCCATCATCGGGCGTTCGCAGAGCCGCGAACGCGACGAGGTGACCTGGACAGAACTGATCGACCGCGTCGGCCGATGTCGTGTCGGTCTGCGTCGTCTCGGCATTCGTCGGGGTGACCGAGTGGTCGCGTTCGCGCCGAACATCAGTGAGACCCTCGTGGCGTTCCTGGCCACTGCCAGCCTTGGCGCAACATGGTCCTCCTGTGCGCCCGAATTCGGGGTGCGGGCGGTCACAGACCGTTGGGCGCAGATCGAGCCGACCGTCCTGATCGCGGTCGATGGATACATGTACGGCGATCGGGCCATCGACCGTTCGGATCACGTCGAAGAGATCGTCGCCGCGCTGCCAACTCTGGAGCACGTCGTCCGAATTCCCTACCTCGATGCCTCCGGAACCGACGGTTGGACCCCGCTGCTTGCGGAGCACGCGCCGCTTGAGTTCGAGCCAGTGCCATTCGACCATGCCCTCTATGTGCTCTTCTCCTCCGGCACCACCGGGCTGCCCAAGCCGATTGTGCATGGACACGGTGGGATCACTCTCGAACACGTGAAGGCATGGTCGTTGCACTACGACTTGCGCCCCGGTGATCGCGTGATGTGGTTCACGACCACCGGGTGGATGATGTGGAACTTCCTCGTCTCCGGCCTGCTCACCGGATCGACGATCGTATTGTTCGATGGTGACCCGGCCGCGCCCGATCTTCTTGAACTGTGGCGGGTGGCTGCCGATGAAAAAGTCGACGTCTGTGGAGTCAGTGCCCCGTTTGTGATGGCGTGCCGCAAAGAGCGCATCTGCCCAGGCGACGAGCTGGATCTGTCCCGTGTGCGGCATCTCGGGTCGACCGGAGCGCCCCTGCCGGTCGAGGGGTTCGAATGGGTGCCAGAGGCTGTGGGCGCTCACATCCAGGTCGGGTCGATGAGCGGTGGCACCGACGTGTGCACGGCCTTTGTCGGCACGGCGCCGATGCTGCCGATCCGGGCAGGTGAGATCGGTGCTCGCATGCTCGGCTGTGACGTGCAGGCATTTCGACCCGACGGATCGCCGTGTGCACCGGGCGAGACTGGCGAACTCGTGATCGCAGCGCCGATGCCGTCGATGCCTGTCGGCTTGTGGGGCGACGTTTCCGGTGAGCGATATCGGGGCACCTACTTCGAGACGTTCCCGGGTGTCTGGCACCACGGCGACTGGATCACGTTCTTCGACGATGGAGCGTGCGAGATCACGGGGCGTTCGGATGCGACGCTGAATCGTGGTGGTGTTCGTCTCGGGACCAGCGACTTCTACGTCGTGGTGGACTCGATGCCAGAGATCGTTGACAGCGTGGTCGTGCATCTCGAGGACACGTCCGGTGAGGCGGGGCCGGGCGAGCTGATTCTGTTGGTGGCATGTGCCGAGGGCGTTGCGCTCGACGCCGAACTTGTCGGCCGGATCAAGGTGGCGTTGCGTACCGAGCTGTCGCCACGCCACGTTCCCGATGTCATCGACGGGGTGCCGATGATCCCGCGCACGCTGTCAGGCAAGAAGCTCGAAGTGCCGATCAAACGGATGCTGCTCGGTCTGCCGGCTGAACAGGCCGCTTCGAAGGATTCCCTCGCCAATCCCGTGGCACTCGATCACGTGGCCGCCTGGATTCAGGCTCGGCGAGCAGGTGGCGGCCGCTGAGTCACGGCGCTTCGAGCCTCGAACGCACGGCGGGTTGGAGTCCAGGTCGGACCCACGAAGCCGCCACGATCGGGTGCACTCGGGCGCGCCAGTCATCGAGCAGTCCGTAGGCCGCGTTGCCTGGGCAGGCGGTGAAGGTCATGTCGCGGTGTCCGGAGATTGTGCGTGCTTCGACCTGGCGACCAGCGGGCCACCGGTTTGATCCACGCGAAACGAAGGAGTTGGTCGCATCTTTCCAGGTGCTCAAGTTGTAGCGCTGCGAGAGGTGTGCAAGCAGCAGGACGAGACTGTGTTGCATCGCCGCCGGCGGCGCGGTTGTCGAGAAGTCGCCGAGCAGGCACACCAGTTGGCTGAAACCCTGGTTGCCGCCGGTGGCGTCGGCGACAACAGGGCCGTCGAGCGACCCGGCACGCCCCTCCCAGACGGTCCCGTCGGGACCGACGAAGTAGTTGTAGGCCACGTCGTTCCAGCGCTTCGCGTTGCTCGTGTGGAACGCAAAGATATTGCGAATGAGTTGGCGTTGGTCAGGGATGCGATTCGACGTGGCGGTGTGATGCACCAGGAGGAATCGAACGTCTTCAGGCGCCATTGGCCCTTTTGGGGCCAGGTCGGCTCCCCATGTGGCTCGAGGGAGAACCTCAAGGTGATTGGTGAGCCGTACGGCCTGGACAGTTTGCGGGGAGCGACCAAGCGCTCGTGCGGTGCCGCCGAGGGCGAGGGCGGTGCCGGCGAGGGCGGTGCCGACGAACGTTCGGCGGGACATCGGACCGACACAACTGCCACACACGTTGTGGAGGTTACGTCAGGCTTGACGTTGCGTGACGATTCAGCGAACATGTGTTCGTGTCTCGTTCAACGACAGGTCGGGAGGCCTCAATACTCCACGCCGACCTCGATTCGTTCTACGCGTCCGTCGAGCAGCGTGATGACCCGGCCTTGCAGGGGAAACCCGTTGCCGTCGGCGGTGGAAGTGGTGGTGGTCGTGGTGGTCGTGGTGATGGTCGGGGCGGCGGCGGTGTTGTCCTTGCCGCAAGTTATGAGGCCAAGCGGTTCGGGGTGTACACGCCAATGCCGGGGTATGCAGCGAAGCGTCTGTGCCCCGAGCTGGTCTTCGTCGACCCGCACTTCGATGCCTATACGGAGGCGAGCAAGGCGGTGTTCGAGATCTTCGAGAATGTGACGCCGCTCGTTGAAGGGATCTCGATCGACGAGGCCTTTCTGGACGTCGGTGGCCTGCTGCGACTGTCGGGAACGCCTGCGGAGATCGCAGCACGGCTCCGCGTTGATGTGGCCCGGGAGGTCGCGTTGCCGATCACGGTGGGCGTTGCCCGCACGAAGTTCCTGGCGAAGGTGGCCAGTGGTGTCGGGAAGCCCGATGGGTTGCTTGTCGTCGACCCCGACAGGGAGCTTGAGTTTCTGCACCCGCTCCCGGTCGAGAAGCTCTGGGGGGTGGGCCGAGTGACCACGCAGAAGCTGAACGATCGTGGACTGTTCACCGTCCGTGACGTCGCTGAGCTCGATCCGGCTGCTCTGTCGGCCATCACCGGTGGAGCGGTCGGCCGGCAGCTCTTCGCGCTGTCGCACAATGTCGACGCTCGGCGCGTGGAGGTCGGCACGCGCCGCGGTTCAATCGGGTCGCAGCAGGCGCTGGGTCGGCGTGACCGGTCTCGTGGTGAGGTCGATGTCATCCTGCGTCGGATCATCGACCGGATCACGACTCGGATGCGCCGAGCCGAGCGTGTCGGCCGCACGATCACGCTGCGCTTTCGGTTCGACGACTTCAGTCGGGCAACGCGGTCGCATTCGGTGCCGAGCCCAACCGCGGCAACCGCCATGGTGCAGGACATCGCGCTCAATCTGCTCGACGCAGCGTGGCCGATGATTGAGGAGAAGGGACTCACGCTGGTCGGTGCGTCGGTGGGGAACCTCGAGAACCAGGTGGCCGAGCAACTGGCCTTGCCGTTCGATCGTGGTGATCTTGCAGTGCTCGACTCGACGATTGATGCGATCCGCGGCAAGTTTGGCGGCGCCTCGCTCACGCGGGCCGACCGCATCGGCAGCAACGTTGGATTGAGCGTCCCGCTCCTGCCCGACTGATCAACCCGAGCTGGGTGGGGCGGGGTGTGGCGTGAGTTCGTAATGCGGACCGACTTGGTTCTGAATGTGAACTCACCTATGGTTTGGCGATGGCGAAGTTCGACGAGCGCGACGATCGTGAGGCGAACCAGGATGACCGGGCGTGCTCGATTCAGGACAGCCTCGACATCCTGGGCGATCGATGGACGATCCTGATCATGCGTGATGCATTCCGCGGCGTCCGTCGTTTCGACGACTTTCGACGTGACCTCGACATTGCTCGACCGGTGCTCACCGAGCGACTCAAGCGACTTGTCGTGGCGGGCGTGCTCGATCGCCGGTTGTACTGCGAGCGTCCCCCGCGCTACGAGTACCGGCTCACCCCGATGGGTGCGGCGCTGTCGCCGACGCTGGTCGCCCTGATGCGCTGGGGAGATGAGTGGCTGACTGACGAACCGCCGACCGTCCTTGTGCACGAAACGTGCGGCGAGCCACTCGACCAGGCCTTCGTCTGCTGGCACTGCGACGAGACCTTCACGCAATCCGCCATCGCGAGCCGACCCGGCTTGACGCCCACCACCTGACCGACCGGAGAACCTCATGACCACTGCGCATCACGCCGCCACTGACCATCCGCTGCTCCACGAACCACTGCAGGACCTGATGGCCCTGGCCGCGGCACGTCGCGACGAGTCGTTTGGTACACGCATCACGTACAGCCCGAAGGTGTTCATCCCGCTCACCCGGCTGTGCAACGACACGTGCGGGTACTGCACGTTTGCACAACCGCCCGCTCGGGTAGAGCAGCTCTTTCTGGAAGCGGACGATGTCCTCAAGATCGCTCGTCAGGGAGCGCGGCAGGGCTGCCACGAAGCGCTGTTCACGCTCGGGGAACGCCCAGAAGATCGCTACGAGGTGGCCCGCGACTGGTTGAGTGAACGCGGCTACGACTCGACCGTGCATTACGTGGCAGAAATGGCGAAGTTGGTCCTCGCTGAGACTGGATTGCTGCCGCATGCCAACTGTGGGGCATTGTCCGCTGACGAACTTGCCCGGCTCCGGCCGTTCTCGCCGAGTCAGGGAATGATGATCGAATCGGTCAATCCTGATCTGGAAGCACACCGCAACGCGCCCGACAAGGTGCCGGCCCGTCGGCTCGCCACGCTTGAGGCGGCTGGGGAATTGTCCATTCCGTTCACGACCGGCATCCTCGTCGGAATTGGTGACAACCGAGCCGATCAGCTCGCTGGTCTCGAAGCGATTGCGGCGAGCCATCGCCGTCACGGACACGTCCAAGAAGTGATCGTGCAGAACTTCCTGCCGAAGCTTCGTACTGCAATGAAAGGCGTGCAGGCCTGTCCATCCGACGATTACCTGTGGACGTTGGCGGCAGCCCGTCTGGTGCTGCCTGCTGACGTGCATCTGCAAGCACCGCCGAACCTGTCTGATGACTTTGGTTCGCTGATCGATGCCGGCATCGACGACTGGGGCGGCGTCTCACCAGTCACCGCTGACCACGTCAATCCGGAGCGCCCATGGCCCGATCTGGACCGGCTGCGCGAAGTGACAGAACGCCGTGGCCACGTCCTGGCCCCACGCCTCACGATCTACCCGGAGTACGTCCGTGATCGCGATCGCTGGCTCGACTCCGCCCTCCACTTCCCGGTGATGGACCGCGCCGACTCGGAGTGGCTCGGCCGCGATGACCCCGGCCAGATCTGGCCTGAGAAGACCACGGCGGCTGACACCGTGGCGGATGGCGCAGAGTTCGTGCTCGTCGGGCACCGCTCGACAGTGTGGTACTCGGGCGCGGACAATCCGCCGCCGGTGCTGATCCCCGCCCCAGATCTGCCCATTCGTGGTCCGGTGGCCGAGGTGCTGGCCGGGATCGAGGCTGGTCAAGAGCCGAGCACGGACGAGATTGTCACACTGTTCGGCGCTCGTGGGCCCGAAGCAGTCGCCGTGATGAGCGCTGCTGACCGGATGCGCCAAGAACTCGTCGGGGACACCCTGACCTGGGTGGCCAACCGCAACATCAACTACACGAATGTCTGCACGTTCAAGTGCAAGTTCTGTGGCTTCTCGAAGGGTCCGCTGTCGCTCAACCTGCGCGGCACGCCGTATCTCCTCACCCTCGATGACATTGCGGAGCGAGCCAAGGAAGGCTGGGACCTGGGGGCCACTGAAGTGACCCTGCAGGGCGGCATCCACCCGAATTTCGACGGCGACTATTACATCGACGTCACCAAGGCGGTGAAGGACGCGGTGCCGGACATGCATGTGCATGGCTTCACTGCACTCGAAGTCACCGAAGGCGCCAAGCGGCTCGATGAAGATCTGGTCACCTACCTCACTCGGCTCAAGGAGGCAGGGCTCGCATCGTTGCCCGGCACCGCAGCTGAGATCCTCGACGACGACATTCGGGCCATCCTGTGCCCCGACAAGATCAATACCCAAGAATGGCTCGATGCGCACCGAGCGGCGCACTCGATTGGTCTGCACTCGAACGTCACGATCATGTACGGCGCTGTCGAGGAGCCGATCCACTGGGCGCGACACCTGGTTCTGACCCGCGATCTGCAGAAAGAGAACGTGGCAGCCGGCCGCGTCGGGTTCACCGAGTTCGTTGGTCTTCCGTTCGTGCACATGGCATCGCCGATTTACCTCCAACGCAAGGCCCGGCGCGGCCCAACGTTCCGCGAAAACGTGTTGATGCACTCGGTCGCCCGCCTCGCGTACGGCGCCCTGATCCCGAACATCCAGGCGAGCTGGGTGAAGATCGGTCTCTCGGGCACGTCGCAGATGATGCACGCCGGGTGCAACGACCTCGGCGGCACCCTGATGGACGAGAACATCTCGCGGGCCGCCGGGGCAAGCCACGGCCAGGAGATGACCGTGCAGGGTTTCCGTGAGTTTGCCGAATCGATTGGTCGGCCGCTGGAGCAGCGCACGACCGGATACGGGCGAGTTGAGCAGCCCGCATGATGCTCGTCGAACGGGTCGGTGATGCTCGGTTGCCGACCGACGTCGACACGTTTCGCATCGTCTCCTACCGGGCGGTCGACGGCCACGAGCATGTGGCGCTGATCGGTGGCGACCCAGCTGCTGCGGCATCGCAACCCGTGCTCGTCCGCCTGCACAGTGAGTGTCTGACCGGTGATGTGCTCGGGTCGGCGAAGTGTGACTGTGGCCAGCAACTCGCTGCAGCGAAGCACTCGATCGCCGAGGAAGCCGCAGCGGGGCGGGCCGGCGTCATTGTGTACTTACGCGGCCACGAGGGTCGGGGTATCGGGCTCGCCAACAAGATCCGCGCCTACGAATTGCAGGACCAGGGACTCGACACCGTCGACGCGAACACGGCGCAAGGCCTACCGGTCGATGCTCGTCGATACGACGTCGCGGCAGCAATTCTCGCGGATCTCGGTGTGGCCTCGGTCCGACTGATCAGCAACAACCCGGCCAAGGCGTCCGGCCTCGAAGAAGAGGGCATCGTGGTCGCCGAGATGGTGCCGACCGATGTTGCCCATACTGCCGAGAGTCGGGCCTATCTCGACTCGAAGCGTACACTCCTCAACCATCTCGGTTGATACGCCGAGTTGGACTGATCAGTTTCCGACGGGTACTCAGTCCAAACTGATATCGAGCCGGAGGTCGCCGCCGAGCATTGCGGTCGACAGGAATCGGCCGCGTCGCAGTTCGGCCATGGTCGGCGTGCCGGCGCCAACGAACAAGGGATGAGCGTCGTTGCCACCGAAGATCGCCGGTGCGAGATAGATCACGTAGCGGTCGACCAGACCGGCATCGTGGAACTCCGACGCAACGTTGGCACCGCCTTCGACCATGAGCTGCAGCACACCATCGGCGCCGAGCTCATCGAGCAGCTCGGGCAATGGCCCGACCCACTCTGTGCAGGGGTGCACCTTGGCATTGGTCGGTGCGGCGCCGAGCACGATGCGCCGTGGGTCAGGTCCGTCGACGAGCCGGACGGTCAGCGACGGGTCGTCGGCGCGCACCGTCCCAGCGCCGACCAAGATGGCCTGGCTCTCGGCGCGCATCTGGTGCACATCGGTGCGGGCTGCGACACCCGTGATCCACTCGCTCTCGCCATCGGGCGCAGCGGTTCGCCCGTCGACTGTCGCGGCGAGCTTGAGGATGACGTACGGCCGCCCGGTGCGGCGATGGTGGAGGTACGAGGCGAGCTGTGCGGTGATCTCATCGGCCTTCACGCCGACTCCGACGTCGATGCCCGCTGCACGAAGCTGAGCGATGCCAGCGCCCGCAACGTTGACGTCGGGGTCCTCGATGCCAATGATGACACGGCGGACACCAGCTTCGATGATGGCTTCGGTACACGGACCGGTTCGGCCGGTGTGTGCGCACGGCTCGAGGGTCGTGGCGAGGACCGCACCCGCAGCCTGAGACCCTGCCGCGTTGAGGGCGACGATCTCGGCGTGGGCCTGGCCAGGAGGTTCGGTGGCGCCGACATATGTGCTGCCGTCGGCGCTGCGGATGGCGCAGCCGACCCAGGGGTTCGGCGCGGTCAGGGTCCGAGCATTGCTTGCAGCATCGATTGCCAGCTGCATCAGTTCGCTGTCGGGCATCGGCATCACTGCATCTTTGCCGCGTGTCGGGTCATGTTCCCAACGCGCCCTTGATTCGCCCGCAAGGCCCGCCGGTCGCCAGACTCATCTCATGGATGTCACCGAAGCAGTCACGCGACGCAAGTCGATCCGTGCGTTCCTCCCCGATCCAGTGAGCGACGAGAAGATTGCGGAGCTCCTGACGACAGCATCGCGCTCACCGTCAGGCGGAAACGTCCAGCCGTGGCGGATCTACGTCGTCAACGGTGCGTCGATGCAACGCTTCCGCGAGTTCCTGTCGACCCGCCAGCCGGGACCGCCGGCCTATGACATCTATCCACCGAGTCTCCCCGAGCCCTATCGCTCGTCGCGATACAAGATTGGTGAGGACATGTACGCGTCAATCGGCGTGACGCGCGAGGACAAGGCCGGTCGACTCGGGCAATTCGCCAAGAACCTCGACTTCTTCGGTGCACCGGCGGCGATCTTCTGCTTCGTCGACCGGATCATGGGCCCGCCACAGTGGAGCGACCTCGGGATGTTCCTGCAGACCTTCATGTTGCTCGCCCAAGAGGCAGGCCTCGATACCTGTCCGCAAGAAGCGTGGGCCGTCCACGAAGAAGCGGTCGCTGAATTTGTCGGTGCCCCCGATGGGCAGCAAATCTTCTGTGGCGTTGCCCTGGGTACCGCCGACGAGGACGCGCCGATCAACAGCGTGCAGAGCGAGCGCGAGCCGCTCGATGTTTTCGCGACCTTCGTGTAAGAAAGGTCAGCCTTCGATGGCGATGGTGAGCACCGCCGTCGCATGTGCGTTCACCTGTGCAGCTGAGAGCTCGCCGCCCGGCAGCTCGACGATGAAGGGAACGGCGTCGCTGTCCTTCTTCAGTTCGTTGCGTGCCCACGTCGCTGCGATACCGGTGTAGGTGCCACCGCCATCGCAGCACTCGGCAAGCTCGAGCGCTGTGAGTTCGGCGTAGCGAGCACGCAGACGGCCATCGCGCCCCGTACTCGGAATGATCAAGTTGGCGTCCTGGTGATACCAGATCGCGATGTCCGGTCGAAGCAGCGTGATGAACTGGACGATCGCTTGAGTTTCAGGCTCGCTCGCCGGCCCGGTTCCGGCGTACTGGCTGTCCCCGGGGCCGCCAATGGGCCCCCACTTGTATGGAAAGTTCCGGTTGAGATCGACTTCGTTGCTGTTGTGACGGTCCTGGCGAACGACGCCGTCGGGGTTCATGGTGTCGATCAGCCAGAGCTCGACATTTTCGTCGATCGCCCGCTGCCGCAGTTCGGCAACAATCTGAAGGCCGGCGTCTTCGTTGCCATGGATCACGCCGACCACGAGCACCTTGCGGCCGCCTGCTTTGCCGATGCGCTCGGCGATGATGGCCCGGCCTTCGACCGAGGTACCGATGTCGAACACCGGCGTCTCGAGCTCGATCTGCTCACCGACGCGGTCGGCCGTGTTGGTGACTCTGGCGGGAGTAGCGCTGGCGTTGCCCGTACTGATTGCGGCATCGGACACAATGGCCGGAGCGGCCACCGTTGATGTGGTGCTGGTCATTGGGACCGACGTCGGCGGCGCCGTGGTCGAGGGCGCGGTGGTCGGCGGCACGGTGGTCGGTGGCATCGTGGGCGGCGCCGCAGTGGTCGTGGGGGAGTCGGAGGAGAAGGCGTCCGGTTGGTCGTCTGCCGATGTGCACGCAACCAGCGTGAGTGCGCCCACGAGAGCGAGAAGTAGAAGGCGATGGGGGCGACGCTGCACGCTGGTGACCGTACTTGCCGTCTGGGTCTCTGTGCTGGCACAGCTCTCATCGCTGCACTCCCACCTGACACTGTGTGGCCCATGGCGATCGATTTCTCTCTCAGCCCCGAACTTGAAGAGATCCGTCTTCGGGTCCGCACCTTCGTCGCAGACATCATCAAGCCCGAGGAGCATCGGCTCGAAGGCAAAGATGCCGACGGGAACAAGGTCGGCGAACCGCTTGATGGTCGCGATCGGATCTCGGCACTGGTTGGCCTCCGCAAGGAAGCCTTCAAGGCCGGCATCTGGCTTCCCCACATGCCCGAAGAGTGGGGTGGTATGGGGCTCGGTCACGTTGAGTTGGCAATGGTCCAGGCCGAAGCCGCCAAGTCGTATTACGGACCATGGGTGTTCAACTGCCAGGCGCCAGATGAGGGCAACATGCACACCCTGCTGCACTGGGGTACCGACGAGCAGAAAGAGAAGTATTTGAAGCCGCTCTGCGCCGGCACCGTCCGGGGGTCGTGCTTCGCAATGACCGAACCCGAAGTCGCCGGCTCAGACCCCACGTTGATCCAGACCAAGGCGTATCAGGACGGTGATGAATGGGTGATCAACGGCCACAAGTGGTTCATCTCTGGTGCTCGCCGCGCGGAGTTTGCGATTCTTGTTTGTCGCACCGAGGAAAATCCGGACATCCCGCAGGCAGCGAATTCAGCGTTCATCATCGACCTGCCTCAAGAGGGATGGAACGACGTGCGCGAGGTTGAGACCATGCATGGTGGCACCGGCCACTCCGAGATCGTTATCACCGACCTGCGTGTTCACAACGATCAGATGCTGGGCGGACGAGGACAGGGTCACCTGCTCGGTCAGTACCGTCTCGGTCCGGCTCGACTGGCGCACTGCATGCGGTGGATCGCCCAGGCCGAAACGGCGCTCGACATGATGGTCGACCGGTCACTGAACAGGTTCAGCCATGGCTCGTTGCTCGCCGAGAAGCAGGGCATCCAATGGATGATCGCCGACAGCTCAATGGAGATCTATCAGGCCAAGTTGATGGTGCTCCACGCTGCATACAAGATCGACCACAAGGAAGACTTCAAGGCCGAGGTGTCGATGGCGAAGCACTTCGTCGCAAATATGCTCGGCCGGGTCATTGACCGGTCGATCCAAGTGCACGGCGCGCTCGGTTACTCGACTGATACGCCGCTGGCGCACATGTACCAACACGCCCGCTGGGCACGGTTTGCTGACGGTGCTGATGAGGTACACCAGATGCGTATCGCGCAACGCACAATCGCGGCCTACACCGACGAAGGGTCGACTCGGCGGGCCACGGGAAACCTTCCGATCTGATCAGCCACTCGCCGAGGCGCCCGCCGATGTATGCGCACACCGCGGTGTTGGCTTCCACGTCATGACCCGTCGGCCGTGACAGCGTGCTGGCGCAGCTGGGCGAGGTCGACGTATTCGAGGGTGCTGACATGTGTCGACTCGAGCACGACATCACACGCCTGTCCGGCCTCGAATGCTTCCTTCCACCGCATCGCGCACACGCACCACTGATCGCCAGGGGCGAGTCCGGCAAAGCCGTACTGCGGCATCGGCGTCGTCAGGTCGTTGCCGAGCGCGGCGGAGAACGACAGAAAGTCGGCGGTGACTCGGCCGCACACGGTGTGCATCCCCGGATCGTCGCCGCGGTTCTCGCAGCATCCTGTTCGGTAGAAGCCGGTCATCGGGTCGAATGAGCATGGCATGAGTTCGGTCCCGAGCACGTTGATCTGCTGCATGGGGCCATCCTGCACCGATCTTGGTCCGGATGTCGTATTCGCAGGTGATTCAAACAAGTTGGGGAGACGCTGATTGTCGACGGGGTACTCTGCCGCAGGGCCGGCGATGTGGATCGTGCGGCTCTCGGCAGGCGTGATCTGGGAGCGACATGGAGACGACGAACGACATTGAGCGGGCGATCGCGCTACTGAAAAGCATGGCCGAGGAGCGCCGACCAGACCTGCCTTTGCTGGGCTCATTTGTCGAGCGGTATTACCGCGGGCTGCCGGACGATGACATCGACGATCGGCCGCTCGATGAGGCCTACTCGGCCGCCATGGCTCACTTCGAAGTTGGCCGACGGCGAACCCCCGGCGAGGTCTTGGTGCGCGTGGGTACCCCGGATCTCGAGCGCGACGGCTGGGCTCCGAACCGTTCCGTGCTGATGTTCGTCACGGATGACGTTCCGTTTCTCGTCGACACCGTGCGAATGGTGCTCGACCGGCATGGTCTTGGCATCGACCTGCTTGTCCACCCGATGCTGCCGGTGCAGCGCAACGCCGACGATGAGCTTGTCGGCTTCGACCTGTTGAGCGACGGCTCCACGTCGTTCGAAGCGTGGACGCAGATTCAGCTTGATCGCTGCAGCCCTGAACTGGAGCGGCGAGTCGAAGCAGATGTCCGCCTGGCGATTGATGACGTGATGCAGGTCGTCCGCGATTTTCCCGAGATGCGTTCCCGGCTCGCAGTGTTGGCCGACGGCGTTGCACGGCAGGCTGACCTGCTCAGCTGGTTTGCCGACCAACACTTCGTCTTTCTCGGCGCGGCGTCCTATGAGCGGACCGTCGACACCGTGGGGACGCCATCCCTGACATTGGTGGCCGACAGCGAACTTGGGGAGTACCGCCCATCAGCCTCGCTCGATGCCGGTGCCGTGTGGCCGCCGTCGAAGCCGGGGAACCCGGTCGACGAGCCGGTGGTGATTGCGCGCACCGCGGCCTTGGCCACGATTCATCGGGCGACTCGGATGACCTCGATCGCCGTTCGTGTTGCATCCGGTACTGACGGGTCGGTGATTGAGCATCGCTTCATCGGACTTCTCGGCAGCGGCGCGTACCGAGAGAGCGTGTTCGCAATCCCCGTGCTGGGCGACCGTGCGACCGCTGTACTGAATCTGTCGGGCGCAACGGCGGTCAGTCACACTGGGCGGGCCATCAAGAATGTTGTTGAGACGCTGCCCAGAGATCTGCTCTTCGAACTCGACAGGAACATGCTGGCCGAGCTGGTGATCGACATCGTCGGCTTGCAAGAACGTCGCATCGTTCGCGTCTTCGATGTCGCTGAACCGGTCGGTGATTTCACGACCGTGCTCGTGTACTTGCCGAAGGCTCGCTTCGAGTCCGGGTTGCAGGAGCGAGTGGCTGCGCTCGTGGAGCGGCATGCTGGCGGGAAAGTGCGCGACGTGAGCAGCCTGGTCGAGTCAAGTTCGCTGGCGCGTATCTCGATGACCGTGTCAGCGTCCGAAGGACTTGACCTCGACCGTCTCAGTGAGCAGATCGATCAGGAAACAGCGTCGTGGTCCGAGCGCACGCGGACGGCGTTGATCGAGTCGCTTGGCGACACGCAGGGTCGTCACGTGTTCGAGGTCGTGCGTCATGCCGTCCCGCGGGCGTACAAGTCGCGTGTCGGCCCGGCTGCTGCGGTGGGTGACATGGTGAAGGTCGCCCGGCTTATCGAGGCACCGGTCGACGACATCGGCCTGTCGGATCTCCTTGAGACGTCGTTGTCGCGCTCCATCGACGGTCCAGCAGACGAGTGGAGATTCAGAATCTTCCGGCGCGGTGTGTCGGCAACGATTGCGGATCTGGTGCCATTGCTTGGCCACCTTGGGTTGCATGCTGTCGACGAGCACCCCGCGGTCTTCGTCAGTGATGTCGGACCGATCTATCTGTACGACATCGGGGTGCGCTTGCCGACCCCACCTCACGCGTCGACGGCAGAGCTTGCCGAACGGCAGCATGGCGAAGTGCAGCGGGCATTCCGCGCACTGGTGCGCGGCGAGGTCGAGGCCGATGGCTTGAACCAGTTGGTGCTGGTTGCCGATCTGTCTGTTCGTCAAGTTGCTGTGCTCCGGTGCTACAGCCGCTACCTGCAGCAGGCCGGGTATCCGTTCAGTCAGGCGTACATCGAGGAGGTGCTGGTCCGCCACGCTTCGATTTCGCACAGCCTTGCGGCGCTGTTCGACGCACGCTTCGATGCTTCGAGTGAGCCGCCTCCCGCTGAATCGCCCATGCTGGCCAACGCGACCCGCGCTGATATTCAGCGACGGCTGGATGAGGTGCCCTCGCTTGATGACGATCGGATCTGTCGAGCACTGCTGACGTTGATCGATGCGACCTCGCGGACCAACGCGTTCCAGCGTGATGCGGCCGGGAGGCTGTCCGAGGAGATCGCCGTCAAGCTTGATGCGCAGTCGATTCCGTTCCTGCCCGAGCCGCGGCCGATGTTCGAGATCTTCGTGTGCTCGCCCAAGGTCGAAGGCGTCCACCTTCGTGCTGGCCGGGTCGCTCGTGGCGGGCTGCGTTGGAGCGACCGTCGCGAGGATTACCGCACTGAGGTGCTCGGGTTGGTCAAAGCGCAGATGGTCAAGAACGCAGTCATCGTTCCGGTCGGGGCCAAGGGTGGTTTCGTCGTGAAGCAGCCGACAGCTGCTGCGAGCGACCGCGACGCCGTACGTGCCGAGGGTGTGGATCGATACCGGCGTTTCGTGCGGTCGCTGCTCGATGTCACCGACAATCTGGTGATGGTCGATGGCGAGTCAACCGTGGTGCACCCTCTCAACACTGTGATCTACGACGCGGATGATCCCTATCTCGTGGTCGCTGCGGACAAGGGCACAGCGACGTTCAGCGACATCGCCAACGAGATCGCCATCGATGCCGGGTTCTGGCTGGCCGATGCTTTCGCATCGGGGGGGGAGCAACGGCTACGACCACAAGGCGATGGGCATCACCGCTCGTGGCGCCTGGGAGAGTGTGCGTCGCCACTCCCGGGTCATCGGCAAAGACGTCGACACCGACGAGCTCACCGCGGCAGGCGTGGGCGACATGTCGGGCGACGTGTTCGGCAACGGGATGTTGTTGTCGCCTCACATCAAGTTGGTTGCCGCATTCGATCACCGCGACGTCTTTCTTGATCCCAACCCGGACCCGGCGACGTCGTTCGCGGAACGACAGCGGTTGTTTGAGCTGCCACGATCGAGCTGGGCCGACTACGACACCGCACTGCTCTCGCGCGGCGGAGGGGTGCATCCGCGGTCCTCAAAGTCGATTCCTATCACCGACGAGGTGCGCCACGCCCTCGACCTCAGCGAAGGGGTCACCGAACTTCGGCCGGACGAGCTGTTGACGTCGATCCTCTGTGCACCGGTGGATCTGCTGTGGAACGGTGGCATCGGCACGTACGTCAAGGCGAGCAGTGAGTCCCACGAAGCGGTCGGCGACCGAGCCAACGATGCAATTCGTGTCGACGCTCATCAGTTGCGGTGCCGCATCGTCGGCGAGGGCGGCAACCTCGGACTGACCCAGCTGGCACGCGTCGAGTACGCGTTGGCTGGCGGGCTGATCTACACCGATGCCATCGACAACTCCGCTGGGGTCGACTGCAGCGACCACGAGGTCAACATCAAGATCGCGCTGGCGCAACTCGTCGCCGACGGCGTCCTGACTGAGATCCAGCGCAATGAACTGCTGGTCGAGATGACTGACGAGGTTGCCGAGCTGGTGCTCGATGACAACCGCGCGCAGACGTTGGCGCTCATGATTGCGCGCACGCAGTCCCGGTCAATGGTCAACGTCCACGCCCGGTATCTCGACGTACTCGAAGCCGCGGGGCACCTCGACCGGGCTCTGGAGGACCTACCGAACGACAAGCAGATCGCGGAACGCCAGAGTGCAGGCAGTGGGCTCCGCGCTCCGGAGTTCGCCGTCATGATCGCGTCGACGAAGAATGTCGACATCGCTGAGATCCTGGCCACTGACCTCCCTGACGATCCGGTCCTGGTCGCCGATCTCCTCGGCTACTTTCCCAGCGCGCTGCGTGAGCAGCACCCGTCGGTGCTGCTCAACCATCGTCTGCGACGAGAGATCATCACCACTGACCTGGTGAACAACATGGTCAATCTCGCAGGCATTTCCTTTGACCATCGCATGAGCGAACAATCGGGTGCGTCAGTCGCTGATGTGACTCGGGCCTTCCTCGCATCGCGGGAGATCGTCCGCTTCCGTGAACTGTGGGCTGATGTGGAGGCCCTTGGCAGCAGTATCGACCTTGAGACACAGATCAGTCTGTTCCTCGACGTTCGTCGGATGGCCGAGCGCGTCACGACCTGGTTGCTGAGACGACGTCCGGCCCCACTCGATATCAGTGCAGCCATCAACGATTTCGGAGAGGGCTTCGCGGCGCTCGCCGAATCACTTGACGACATGGTCGACGGCCGCGCTGACCAAGACATTGAGCGTCTGTGTGAGGAGCGCGAAGCCGCCGGCGTACCAGGTGAGCTCGCTCGGCGTTCTGCGAAATGGCCGTGGCTCCATACCAGCTTGGACGTCATCGAGGTGGCACGCCGTGAGGGCAGCGATGTGCTCGAAACCGGCGTTGCCTACTGGGCCGTCTTCGAGGCGTTCGACATCGGTTGGTTGTGGGATGGCATTGGCAACCTGCCGCGGTCCGATCGTTGGCAGACCCAGGCCCGAGCCTCGCTCCGCGACGACCTGATGACGGTGCTCGCCGACCTGACCGGCACCGTGATCAGAACGGCTGGTGGCTCGCCGCTGGAATGGATCAAGGCGAACGAGGCTGCGGTCAGCCGTGTGATGGACATGGAGACTGAGATTCGTCGTGCCGAGGCGTTTGATCTGACCACCTTGTCGGTGGCATTGCGTCAACTCCGCAATCTCACGGTGACCGCGACGGGCTGACTGTGTGAGCCGATCCGATGTGCCCTGCTCGTTTGATCGGAGCGGGATAGCGTCGACGGGACGATGAACGAACACACCTCACGGCCCGGTCCGCGCTTCCGATTCGCCCCCTCGCCGACCGGCTTCTTCCATGTCGGCGGTGCGCGGACAGCCCTGATGAACTGGGCGCTGGCGCAACGCCTGGGTGGCACGTTCGTGCTGCGGATCGAAGACACAGACGAAGCCCGCAACCGGCCCGAATGGACTGAGGGCATCATTGACGCGCTGGCCTGGATCGGGATCTCCGACTCCGATGAGCACTTTGAAGGCCCACATTTTCAGAGTGCCAACGCTGATGCCCACATCGCCGCAGCGCAGCGGCTCTTCGAATCTGGCGCGGCGTACTACTGCGACCTCAGTGGGCAAGAGGTACAGGACCGCGCCAAGGAACTCGGCATCACCGGGTACGACGGCTACTCCCGCGACCGCGGACTTGAGCCGGGACCCGGCCGAGTGCTTCGATTCCGTGTTCCTGATGGGATCACCGTCGTGAGCGATCTGGTGCGCGGCGATGTGTCGTTCGACAATGAGACAATCGAAGACTTCGTCTTACTGCGCGGCAACGGCGCCCCGATGTTCCTACTCGCCAACGTGGTCGACGACGTTGAGATGGCGATCAGCCACGTGGTGCGTGCCGAAGAGCATCTGCCAAACACCCCGAAACAGCAGATGTTGTGGGACGCACTGGGTCACGCTCCGCCAGCCTGGGCGCACGTACCGGTGCTGGTCAACGAGCAGCGCAAGAAGTTGTCGAAGCGGCGCGACAAGGTGGCCCTTGAGCAGTACCGCGATGAGGGCTTTCTGGCCGATGCGATGGTCAACTACCTCATGACGCTTGGTTGGACACCGCCGGGCGCTGAGGAAGCGGGCAGTGAGATCGTGTCGTGGGCCAGCATCGAGGCCGACTTTGCTCTGGAGGACGTGAATCTGTCACCGGCGTTCTTCGATGTGAAGAAGCTCACGGCCTTCAATAAGCAGTACATCAAGAACATGGACGCCGCGGCGTATCTCGCTGCAGCATCGGCCGAGCTGCCCGACGATTGGGATCGGAATCGCTTCGCCGCGATCGCACCGCACATCCAGGAGCGGCTCGAAACGCTCAAGGACGTGCCAGGTACCGTCGACTTTCTGTTCTGGCCGCAAGGCGAGGGCGCCCCACCGATCGAGTATGACGACGCAGCGTGGGACAAGGCTGTCAAGCCCGAGTGGGCCGCAGCGCTGTTGGCCGATGTCATCGCGGCCTACGGCGCCGTCGGGTCATGGGATCATGAGACGCTGAAAGCCTCGATGGAAGACCTGATGGTCCGGTACGAAATCAAGCTCGGCAAGGCGCAGGCGTTGCCACGCGTTGCCGTGACCGGCAGGGCAGTTGGCCCACCCTTGTTCGAGGCGCTTGAGGTGCTCGGACGTGATGAGACGATCCGACGGCTGACTGCAGCCGCAGATCGATTGACCGGCTGAGCACGGCGCTCCGATGGGAGACACACCGGCCGATGGCACACCGACAGCAGCGAAGCGTCGACCGCGCTCGCGACTTCGGCGGCCGCTGACGGTTGGACTGGTCGTGGCCGCCCTCCTGGCCGGCTACTACTGCGTGTCGCTGTGGCAGGTGCGGTCTGCTGGTAGGTCTGACCAAGCTCGACAAGTCGACGCCATCGTCGTGATGGGCGCTGCGCAGTACGACGGTCGACCATCGCCGCAACTTGCTGCTCGGCTTGACCACGTCGCCGCGCTGTGGCCCGAGGGACTTGCGCCGCTGGTTGTGGTGACTGGTGGGAACCAACCCGGTGATCGCTTCACCGAAGCCGACGCGTCGGCTGCGTATCTCATCGAACGCGGGGTGCCTGACAGCGCAATTCTCCGTGAAGACCGCGGCTCGACGTCGTACGAATCGCTTGAGCGAGCCAAGGCGCTGCTCGACGAACGATCTGTTGGCATTCACTCCGTGCTGGTTGTCACCGATCCGTACCACACCCTGCGGAGCAAGCTGATTGCCGAAGAGATCGGTTTGACGGCCTACGGGTCGCCGACCCCGACCTCGGTCGTCACGGGCGCACGGTCGCTCGAACGTCATGTGTGGGAAGCCGGGGGAGTGGCGATCGGGCGCCTCACCGGGTTCCGGTGGCTGAGCGACGTCACTGATTGACGCGGCATCCGAAGGTGCCCGCCGAACGTGTGTGGGCGCCCGGCCCGACCGCCGATATGCTCTGCACCCGCACCGGTCGTGATGGTCCCCTCGGGGAACAGAACGGCTCACCGGTGGGGCGTGGTGTAATTGGTAACACAGCAGTTTCTGGTACTGTCGTTGGGGGTTCAAGTCCTCCCGCCCCAACCATTCGACGCCGAGTCGCGAGCAATCGCGAGTCGGCGTTCGTCGTTTTCCGTTGGTCATCGGTGGCATGTTCTCGGGTGTGAACGTCGGTGGCCCGCTGCTATCGTCGGGGGCCGCAGCGCCACCCTCGTGGCAAGGCGCTGAGCAGCAGGTCCCGTTCGTCTAGCGGCCTAGGACTCCACCCTCTCAAGGTGGCGGCACGGGTTCGAATCCCGTACGGGATGCCAATCGAAAGAACAAAGAGGCCCTCTTCGGAGGGCCTCTTTGCGTGATGGCGGCTGACGCAGCGTGTCCTGCTGAAGGGAACGCTTGATCAGGCGCTGTCGACGTAGCGGCGGACCACGGCGATCGTGCTCATTGCCGGCATGGGACCGACCCGGACAGGGATGCCGGTTCCGACGGCCTGAATCCACGTCGTCGACGTGACCGCGATGCCGACGTGGTTGATCGTGTCGCTGCCCCGGCGGGCCTGGAAGACCAGGTCGCCAGGCTGAATCGGTTCATTCCGAAAGTCGACGCTCGTTCCCTGTCGGGCCTGCCATGCGCTGTAGTGGACCAGCTTGACTCCGACCTGTCGGTAGGCCGCGAGGCTCAGGCCGGAACAATCGAATGCGTCCGGCCCCTTGGCGAAGAAGCGGTACGGCTTGCCAACTTGGGCGAGCGCGTAGTTGACCACTGCGGCGGCGCCGGTGGCACCGCTGGCGGCGGGTTGTCGACTCGTCGGCGCCGACGGGCCGACAGCGGACGTCTCGGTTGCGCCGCTCGGGAGACTCAACTGCATTCCGGGCAAGATCAGGCTGGTGGTCGACATCTGGTTGACTTTGATGAACGACGCCAGCGAAACCCTGTACCGGGACGCGATACCGCTCAACGTGTCGCCCGCCCGTACCGTGTGGGTCGCACTCGAATGGCTTGACGGCTTCGGCGACGTTGCTGCCGGTGATGGCGATGGTGATGGTGATGGTGATGGCGAGGTGCTGGTGACGCCGTTCGGGAGACTCAGCTGCATGCCGGGCATGATCAGGCTGGTGGTCGACATCTGGTTCACTTTCATGAACGAGGCCAGCGAAACTCGGTGGCGCCTCGCGATTCCACTCAGGGTGTCCCCCCAGCGCACCTCGTAGGTGCCGCCGACCTGCACGGTCGATGACGAGGTCGGTGTGCTGGTTGACGATGCCGGCGCCCCAGTCGACGAGGGAATGTCGAGCTGTTGGCCCGGCAGGATCAGGCTGGTGAGCCGCAGGTTGTTGGAGCGCAGCAACTCAGAGAGTCGGATGCCCGACCGAGAGGCGATGCCGATCAGGGTGTCGCCCTCGGCCACGACGTAGGTCTGGCCGTCCTCAGCGTGGGTGGCCGTGGGCAGGGCGAGCCCACCAACGCCGATCCCCAACGCGACGACGAATGCAAGACGACGAAATACAGTCATGGATCTTCATCGACGCTCTTGAGGAAAACTTGACGACCTTTTGAGAAATTCTCAAAAAGGGCTCTCAACGGGGTCCGCCGAAGCCCGCCTGGATGTCAACCTTGACGTTGATCCTCGCTCACGCGCCGACGATGTCGCGGCGTGACGCTGCAAGCACGACAAGGCTGCAACCAGCGGCGACGACCGAGACCCCGATCAGCACCCCCGATGTTGAGCTCAGGTCGGCCAGTGTTGTGATGAGTAATGGCATCGCCATACCGGGGTAGGCCATGAGATAAAAGCTCGAGGTCAGCGACCCTCGTCGAGCGTCGTCCGCCATGACTCCAATCAGCGACAGGCAGGCCACCATGATGGTGCCCGATGCCGCTCCGAGAAGTGGCGCGGCGATGAGTACGAGAGGCCACAGGTCGGCTGCGAACGCCACGGTCCCGACGATGTAGCCAGCGGTGCCCATCGCCATACCGAGCGGTAGGGCCGCTCGAGGACCGATGCGAACGACGAGTGGGCGAGACAGAAGCCCCGACCAAGCGGTCAGTGCTCCCGCTGCAGCAGCAACCCCGACATCGCTGACGCCAATGGAGTCGCCGACCAGCACGGGAAAGAGGGCAAACCCGGCCGACGGGAAGCCGAAGACCCAGATGGCTGCGGGCACAATGACAACGACAAAGGCTTGTCTTGCGGCTGGTGGCACGCCAAGCGACACGCGAATTCTCTGGCCAGCGTCGGCTGGATGCGTCTCAGGAACCCGGAGCATCAGGCCGATGACCGCCAACGAGGCCGCCGCATGGACGGCGAAAGCGAACACGAGGGGACTGGGCACCAGCCAGAACATCAGAGCCGAGATCACCGGTCCGATGCCAAATCCCGCGTACGTGACCAGAGTGATCCGCACCGCAGCCCGCTGCTCTTCTCCGGGCCCGTACAGTTCAAGGAGCCAAGCTGTCCCGACGCCCAGCACGGCGCCGCTGACGACGCCGAGCAAGAACCGGCCGAACAAGAGCCAGACGAATTCATCGCGACCGACGATCATCACCAGTGACGCAATGCCAGATAGCGCCGTCATCGGCAACACAATTGGTCGTCTGCCAAACCGGTCCGACATCGGACCGGCCAGCAACAACGCCGCGATGATGCCGACGACGTAGAAGACGAAAATCGCAACAGTGGCAGATTCCGTGAGGTTCAGGCGCCGACGGTATTCGACGAGAAATGGCGTCGAGACATTGGTGCCGTAGGCCACGACGAAAATTCCAGCCGTCAAGGCATTGCGTTGACCGGATGTCGCGCGTGACCTCACCGCTGCAAGCTATGCGGTGGCGATGTCCCGAAGAGTCAGCGGCGCCAGAAGTAGGCGTCGCGAGTATTTGTTTCGAGTGCCTGTTGGCTCGGAGTGCTCAGGGACCCGGGGTAGTGGCGTACCCACTGGTTGACTTTGCGGAGCACAGGTTGGTTGCGCTCTTTTGCCGGTGCGGCGATTCCCATTTTCCGTCTCCCATTCGTGAGTTGACCATTCAGGTACTTGATTGGTAGAGATTGTAGGATGCCTGATGTGCAGCGAGGTACACGTTCTCTGGTTCTAGGTATCTGGTTTTTGCATGTCTGACTTCGATCAACTTCTCCCGCCTCTTGCAACGCTCGTCGCGTTCGAAGCGGCATTTCGCCATCAGAACTTCACCCGGGCCGCCCGGGAACTGCATCAGTCACAGGCCACGGTCAGCAGGCGTATCCGCGAGCTCGAAACCAACCTGGGCGTGGCGCTCTTTGAGCGACACCGCCACGACGTGACGCCGACCGCCGACGGAGAACTGCTCGCCGCATCGGTGCGCTTGTCACTGAGTGAGCTCTCCGCGACGGCTGACCTGATCCGTCGGCGAGCCCTCGGCAACGACTCGATCACCTTGCTCACGAGTCTGTCGCTGGCGACCGCCACCGTCGCTCCGATCCTTGGTGAGTTCCAACGAACGCACCCGGATGTGAATATCCGCGTGCTCGCCTCTGACGATTTGGTCGCGTCGACAGACGAGGACTTCGACCTCGCTCTGGGATACGGCCCCAGTGAATCAAGTTTGTTCGCTGTCGAGTTCATCGCTGAGGAAGCAGTGTTCCCTGTCTGCTCGCCGTCATTTGCAGCAAAGCTCCCAACACCGGTCACGACGGCTGACCTTGCCGTGCTGCCGCTGCTGCATGTCGACTACGTCGATCCGGGCTGGACGACGTGGCAGGACGTTCTGGCGTCCGCCGTGGTCGGCGAGCCAGGCCGTGTCAAGTCCGTGGTGTTCACCTCGTACCAAGTGTGCCTTGATGTCGCCGAGCGCGACGGAGGCATCGCGCTGGGTTGGGAGCGCTCGGTTCGGTCGCGACTCGACGCGGGAACGTTGGTCCGCGTGCCTGACATCACCATTCGCCATGCAGGCCGGATCAATGCGTACTTCCCGATTCGGACCGCTCCGAACCCGCACGCTGTCGAGTTTGTGACGCTCTTGAAGAAGGCGCTTGCGGATGATCAAACGGAGATTTCGGATCTATCGGCTGGGTGAGAGCGCGGCGCGACGGCAACATGGTCGCTCACCTGTTTCGCCCTGAAGCAGCCGGTCAGCGATGAGCGGACTCGAATGTCAGCTTGCGGTGCTCCCGACATCGCTGGCCGAACCCCGGGCCGCTTCTTCGGCTGCGAGCAAGGCCATCTCGATCGCCGCACTGGTGGCCTCTTCGCCGACGTTGTGTCCGCCGGCCGGCTCGCTGCGGGCCAGCGCCTGGGCGTCGTCTTCGACCGTGAGGACACCCATGCCGATCGGAATGCCCGTGGAGATCTGTACCTGCATGATTCCCGTGGCACAGCCTTCGGAGACCAGTTCATAGTGGGTGGTCTCGCCGCGGATCACCGCTCCGAGCACGACCAGGGCGTCGACGGTTCCGGACGAGATCACCGACTGGGCAGCAAAGGGCAATTCGAATGCGCCGGGCACCGTGACGAGGCGGTAGGTCGCCCCCGTCGCCAGCAGCGCGCGCTCGGCGCCATCGATGAGCCGTTGGACAATCCGCTCGTTCCACCGCGTTGCGATGATGGCGACGTGGAGGTGGCCAGCATCGAGCGCGGGCAACGTCGCCCGGTCAGTTCCGCTTGCCACTGCTCAACCCTGCTCTGTCGACACGACATCGGGCTGCGGGTCGCCGAGGTCACCGAGGAGGTGCCCCATTCGTTCGCGTTTCGTGCGGAGGTATCCGAGGTTCTCATCTGTCGGAGTCGGCAGGATCGGCACCCGTTCCACAATTTCGAGACCAAAGCCAGCCAGCCCGCCGTATTTGCTCGGGTTGTTGGTCAGTACCTTCATCTTTGTGACACCCAGGTCGACCAGAATCTGGGCGCCGACTCCGTACTCGCGAGAGTCGACGGGCAAGCCCAGCTCGAGATTTGCGTCAACGGTGTCGCGTCCTCGTTCCTGCAATGCGTACGCCCGCAACTTGTGCCCGATGCCGATACCGCGGCCCTCGTGGCCGCGGAGGTAGACCACCGCGCCGCGTCCGGCTTCGGCGACAAGACGCATGGCTTCATCGAGTTGGGGGCCGCAGTCGCAGCGCCGGGAACCGAAAATATCGCCGGTCAGGCACTCGCTGTGCACTCGGACGAGCACTGGGGTGCCGTCGTCTTCGTGGAGGTCGCCCATTGTGAACGCAAGGTGCTCGATCCCGTCGAGCTCGGACCGGAACGCGTGACACTCGAAGGTCCCCCACTGTGTTGGGATCTTGGCGGTCGACACTCGATGCACGAGCTTCTCGGTCTGGCGTCGATGTCGAACAAGATCGGCAATGGTGATCATGAGCAGACCGTGTTCGTCGGCGAAAGCACGAAGTTCGTCGACTCTGGCCATCTCTGACTTGTCACCGGTGACGATCTCGCAGAGCAGTCCCGCAGGTTCGAGCCCCGCGAGCCGTGCCAGGTCGACGGTTGCCTCGGTGTGGCCCGACCGCTTCAGAACTCCACCCGCCCGTGCCTCGAGCGGGAGAACGTGGCCAGGACGGGCGAGATCAGACGGCGCCGTCTCGACGTCGGCGAGTGCTCTGATGGTGGACGCCCGATCACTGGCGCTGATCCCGGTTGAGGTTCCGACCCGATGATCAACACTCACCAGAAAGGCGGTGTTCATGCTCTCGGTGTTGTCCGCGACCATGGGGTCGAGACGTAACGTGCGCGCGCGTTCCGTTGTGATGGCGGTGCAGAGGAAGCCGGACGTGTGGTGGAGGAAGAACACCACATCTTCGGTCGTGACCTTCTCCGCGGCCATGATCAGGTCGCCTTCGTTCTCTCGGTCTTCGTCATCGACGACGATCACGATTTCGCCCCGACCGATTGCCTCGATGGCCTCGCCGATACGGGCGAAGCCCCGGTCCTCGTGACCGCCATTCATCTCAAATGTCGAACTGGCGCGACCGTCTGATTCGGGAAGCCCGGTGCTCATGGTCATGAGGTCACCTCGCTGGCCTTCGCATCGGAGCCTGTCCAGCTGATCAGCTTTTCGACGTATTTGGCCGTGATGTCGACTTCGATGTTTACTGCAGCCCCCTGTCGCTTGGACGACAGCGTGGTCACCGCTTCAGTGTGCGGAATGATGGCGACGGTGAAGCCGTCATCGAGGGCATCGACGACGGTCAAGCTGATGCCGTCCACGGTGACAGATCCCTTTTCGACGACATAGCGCGTCATCTCCGGGTCCATGCGAATGCGAAGGTCGGGAGCGGGTTCGACGATGTGTCCAACTGCATCGACATGGCCCTGCACCAGGTGTCCGCCGAGACGATCCATGAGACGAACCGGTCGCTCGAGATTCACCGGGCTGCCTGGCCCGAGCTCACCGAGGCTTGTCCGATTGAAGGTTTCCAGAGTCACGTCGGCCCGCCACCAACCAGCGTCGAGGTCGAAGTCGACAACGGTCAGGCAGCAGCCGTTGACGGCGATCGAGTCGCCAATCTTGGTATCGGCCAACACCGTCGTAGCGCGAACTACGACGTGGTCATCACTGCGGGTGATGACCTCACCGAGCTCTTCCACAATTCCTGTGAACATCGTCTCCTCGTTTCCCATCAGACTCAACTGTGATTGCAGCTGAGCAACTTGGGGGATACCGGAGTCTCCGTCGGAGCAGACAGACCCTGGGCTGCAGCAGCCCCGCTGGCCTGTCCGCGCAAGCAGAGGCACCCGTTTCCCTCGCTCTCATCCGGACTGTGACCGTCGGCTCCTGGATACAACAGGATCAGTCCGTCACACTCCGGCGTTTTCGGATCGCCGGTTCAGTTCAGGAGTCGCGGGCTCTCACCGCCGATAGGGAATTTCACCCAACCCCGCGAGGTCTCGCGGAAAGCAGAATCTAGCAATCGATGGCCAGGTCACGTCCAGTGGTGCTGCTGATTTTGGGCAAGAAAACTATCTCGATGATGCGATCGTCGCGGAATGCCTCGGCGCCAGACGGCAAGCTACGTGAACGTCGCAATGGTGGTGATCTCGACAAGGTATTCGTCGTCGGTCAACTCGCCGCGTTGACGCCGCTCAGCGGCGCGAACGATGTGCTCGGCGGCGGAGAATTCGGTGGTTGGCTGTTCCGTGTACAGCGCTCGAGTCGGGCGCGCAACGACGTACACAGCGAGCCCGAGTACCGGTACGAGGATGAGTGCGAGCAGCCACGCAAGCTTTCGAGCACCGGTGAGGTCAGTGCGTCGGATCACTTCACCCAGGGCGTATGCCCAGAGCGCGAGCAGCGGTGCTCCGACGACGAGCAGGACAATGATGCCGCTCATGATCCCAGGACCGCCTCAACAACAGCCGTGCGGCGCTCGGCGATCTGTTCACTGAAGGTCTGAGGGTCGCCAGGAGCGCGCCAGCGTCGGTAGGCGCGCAACATCAGCGTGAATCGCTCGACGAACAGCACGACGGCCGCGAGATACACCGGCAGCAAGATGAACGCCACGCCCCCAGCCGCCCATCCGAACGCTGCGATGGCGCGCCAGATGACGATCCCCCAGGTGATGCCGAATGCCAGCGCGGCGACGACGGGTTTGATCGTCGAATGCATGGACGGAGCAACACGGAGGCGGCCAACTGCCTTGACCAGCAGGAAGGGGATGACGTTCACCGCGATGCCGACTGCCACGAATGGGAGCAGGCAGATACCGATGATGAGTTGCCACACAAGCGTTCGGAGAAAGCCTCCGGTGCGCAGATGGGCGTGCAGTACAGCGTCGGTCGTCCCGATCGCGTCCAGGTCGCTTTGGTAGTCCTGCACCGACGCACAGATCTTGGCCCGTTGCTTGTCGGGGAGATCGGCCAGAGTGTTCGCCAGTCGGTTCCGCAAGCCGAACGGCACCTCGCTCGCAGGGTCATCCAGCTGGCCTCGCAAGGCGATCGATGCTCCCGTCGCCAGCCGACCTGCCTCGCTCCAGTCCTTGAAGTCGGGGGCAGCGCGCCGCAGTGCGACGTCGATGTCATCGGTGAGGGCGTCGACGGCGGCTCGGTTCGATGCGGTGACCTCGGTGGCGGCCGGCGTCTGCTCGGCGACCAGCTCATCGAGGTCGAGCGGCACCCCGACGTTGATGAAGACCCGGCTGCGCAGCGCGGCCTTGTCTTCGTAGTGGATGCCGAGCGGAACGATCTGAATGCCCGCGACGCCATGTGCCCGTGCGCCGATCGCGATTCGCGCGGCGCCGGTCTTCACCGTGGCGATCGAGGGCTCGTTGCGCGTGACGCCCTCAGGAAAGATCAAGATGTTCCCGGCGTTGTCGAGGGCGCCGTAGCACGATGCGAACATCTCGTCGTTGCTCGTTGGCGAGTTGTGATCCTCGGGCTTGTGAACCGGAATCGCCCCGATCCAGTTCATCAGGCGTCCAACGACGGGAACGTTCCAAATGACGTCTCGGGCGACGATCCCCGGCCGATCGGGGAGAACCCCGAGTAAGAGGAGCGCATCGGAGACCCCACCGAAATGGTTGGCGACGTTCAACTGCGGGCTTCCGCTGGGGATCGGAACCGGGGCGTACACATCGACCTCCCGGTACAGCGATCTCGTCAGGAACGCGAAAACCTTTTCGATGAAGCGGTCCTTCGTCGACCCGCGGCGTTCGGTCTCACTCACGATGGTCAGTCTCGAACATCGGCAATCGCCCACCAGTACCAGAGCCCAAAGACAACGGCGGACAGCATGTGCCACAGCCCATGTAGTTGGTACCACGCGTCCGGCTCGCACAACGGGCTGTTTGATCGGCCGAGCACCCATGACGCACCACCCACGACCGCAAAGGCGGCGATTGCCACCCAACCCCGGCGACGATGAGGGGCGGCGATCGGCCGAAGGCGGCGACGATAGATGACGATTTCAGCGACGACAACGGCGCCCGCAACCACGATGCTCAACGGGGCGACAACGACAGGAATAGTCACGGCGAGCAGCACCGCAGCGAGGGTCAAGCCAGCGAACTTGGCAAGCTCTTGACCTGCATGAGGCCGGAGGATGACAAGGTCGTGGTTGATCATGAAGAGCACGGTGAGCAGAATCGGCAGGTCATGCATCAGCTGGGAACCACTCAGTTGCGGACCGTGGAATGCGACGCTGCCGAGTCCGACGGCGACGAGACATCCGGCGTAGACGATTGGGCCACCTCGTGGTCGGTCCGAACGCAGCACGGACAACACGATGGCGATGCCGATCAGCGAGTACGCCAGGCTGCTCAGGGCATTCACCGGTTGGGCGAGCCAACCGTTTCCGAGTGTCTCGCAATCTGTCTCGCCGAGCTCGCGGAGCACCGTGCTGGTCAATGCGAGAGTCGCCATCAGCCGGCGGTGGCCGCCGCAGCGCGACGCTCAGCTGCCCGGACGCCGTACCGCCACACCCCGAGTGCTCCCATACCGACAGGAATCAACACCAGCCAGGTCATCAGTCGGTAGAGCAAGACGCCCGCAGTGATCTGATTGACCCAGTCGCCATCCGCTGCAGCGGTCAACAACCCGACGAAGCCGAGTTCGGCCACCCCGGCGCTGCCGGGGGTAATCGGGATTGCCGTCATTCCGGCCACCAACCCATACGCGGCAGCAATTGCCAGCCAGCCGAGCGCATCTTCCGGAATCCCGACGAACCGCAAGGTCAGTACCAGGAGCGAGCACTTCGCCGCTGTCGTGGCGACAGTGGCAACAGAGCACTTCAACCACTTGCCGGACAAATGGTCGAATGCCTCGGCGCGTTTCTGCACGAGGACGTCTCCGAGGTTTTCTTCGGGCAATGACTTGCGGAGCCGGCCCATGACCGCACGTGCTGGGCGGTCGAGCCAGCGACCGGCAGCCTGTGTGCGCCGTTGTGATCCGAGCGTGAATCCTGCGGCCGCAACGATGATGGCGAGTGCCACGGACGCGGTGACGATGACCGAAAAGAAGCCTGACAGTGGAACATCGGCGAGCATGATGAGCACGCCGGCGATGGACGGCAAGATGAGGTTTGCCCCGATCGAGAACACACCGCTCCCGACGACAGCGGTGGTCGCTTCCGACGAGGAGACGCCCCAGGACTGATACATCCGGAACCGGACCGGCAAGTCGCTTGGCCCAGGAATAACGGATGAAACAGCGGTGGGCCCGAGGCTGGCGAGCACGCCGCGCCGAACGGCCAGCTTGTCGACGAGCGACGCGGTGAGGGCGCCTTGGGTGACGACCCAGACCATCCAGCCGAAGGTGAGCGAGAGTGCTTCGGCATCGGACAGTTCGGCGATCGACCGGCGGACCTCGTTCCAGTCGAGGTCGTCGAAGACGTTGAACAGGACCCAGGTTGAGAGTCCGAGCACCGCAGCGACCAGGACGATGCGAAAGACCACGCGGCGGATCGTGGTGCGTCGCGAATCAGGAGTGACGTCATCGAGTGTGGTCGTGCCAGCCGTCGTGGCGGACGTTGGTTTCGCGTGATCGTCGGCCATGAAGACCCAGACGCTACCAAAGGGCTTGTCGGAGGTGCTGATCTGGACGAGTGATCCGGACCAGCGTCGCGAATCAGGTCGGCCAGACCTCGGCAACGGCGAGGAGTTCATCGCGAAACTCAGGATGTCCGATGGTGGCGAGCGCCCGCGCCCGCTCGCGCACGGTGAGGCCGCGCAGCTCAGCGACACCGTATTCGGTGATGACCACGTCGACCATGTGTCGCGGCGTGGTCACGATCGAACCTGCCGACAGCTTGGGCGTGATCCGCGACACCATCTGACCGTCCACCGATGTGGTTGACGGGAGGCAGACCAAAGATCGATCGCTCAGTTCGAGCGCGGCGCCGGCGACGAAGTCTTCATGGCCTCCGATGCCGGAGAATTGTCTGCCGTCGATGGTGTCGGCCGTGATCTGACCTGACAGATCAACGGCCATGGCTCCGTTGATGGTGATCATCTGCCGGTTGCGGCTGATCACCTCGGGGGAGTTGATGATTTCGACCGGCAGAAACCGGACGTCCTGATTGCCGTCGAGCCATTCGTAGAGCTCGGGGATGCCGGCGGCGAACGTTGTCACCGAATAGCCGTCATAGATGCCTTTGTGATCGTTGGCGACCTTGCCGGCTTGGCAGAGGCGCATCAAGCCGCTCGTGAACATCTCGGAATGAATGCCGTATCCAGAGCCCGGTCCTTCGGCGAGTGCGGTCGCAATGGTGTTGGGGATACCACCGATGCCGGTTTGCAGGGTCGCTCCGTCGGGGATGAAGGGAATCGCGAACGCAGCGATGGCTTCTTCAACCTCGGTGGTCGGGGCATCGGCGAGGTTGATCGGTGTGTAGTTGCCCTCCACCACGATGTCGACATCGTCGATGTGGAGGGCGTGCCGGTGCTCGGGTTCGATTCCGAAGGTTCTCGGGAACTGCGGACTGGTCTCGACCAAGCAGATGCGGTCGGGGTCAGCAGCGGCCCGCTGCAGTTCGGCAACGTGTGCACCGGCATGCAGCGACAGGCTCATCCAGCCGTCTGAGTCGGGCGGCGAGGCCATGGTTGCGACGACACGCGACTTCACACTTTCGAGCATGCTGATAAAGCCGCGAAAGTCCGAGGGCACGAACTGCACGTCGACGCCAGCGCTGATCAGGAAACGCTCGGCGGGGCCGTAGAAACCGGAGCGGTACGAAACGCCGGGTTTCGTGAACACGCCGAAAAGGTCAGGGAGCAGCGCGCCGTTGATCTCGAAGTTCTCAAAGTCTTCTCGAGTGTCGAGTGCGTGCATGAACTCGCCGGGCACTCCCGGGCCCAGAGGAACTGAGAGCGAATCGACTGGATTGATGATGCCCGCTGCTTCTGACGGCGAGAGTCTGCGCATATCAGGGTCCCTTCGTGTGGTGCCGGCAGTCTCGCACCGGCACCGTGACCGCTGCGAAGCGCAGAAGCGCTCCGCAGCAGCAGTCGGTCAGTCAGCGGTTGCAGAAGCGTCGACTGCGGCGTCATCGGCCGACTCGGCGACCTCTTCGGTCGCTGCTTCGGCTTCAATCACGTCGTTCTGACGACGGATGATGCGGATGAGATTGTCGCGCTGCTCGCGGCCAGCCTCGGTGCCCATGAGGTAGCCCATCGCAGATGCGAGGAGGAGCAGGAGGCCGAGTGGAATTTTTACCTTCATAGTTTTTCTTTCTGATCGGAGTACTTCTTCACAACAAATTGTACTCATGGCCAGGCGAGACGGGTCGCGGGTGGAAAAACCAGTTGAAACTTCGTCTGCATCGCCGCTGGCCTACGCTCGGCTGTGTGCGCCATCGATTGCCCCACAACGATCGAGCTCCGGTCGATCATCTCCGGAACCACATCGGTCGCCTGATTGGCGTCTTCATCGTCAACGCGCTCAGCCTGTATCTGGTGACCTGGGTCCTTCCGGGACTGACGGTCGAAGGTTGGAAGGCGGCGATCGGCGCCGTCGTTGTTCTCGCTGCGGTCAACGCTGTGATCTGGCCGCTCGTCGCGCGGTACCTCGCTGGTGCGATCCTCTGGACCGCAGGCCTGCTCGGATTGGTGGCCAACGGGCTGATTCTGATGCTCGCGTCCGACATCGTCCCAGGTTTTGTCGTGTCGGATCTCGGTACGGCAGTCGCGGCGTCATTGGCGATGACGGCGATGACGGCAATTGCCGGCCAGTTGCTCGCCCTCGACGATGATGCGGTGTGGATGCGACGCACGATTCGCCGCATGGTGCGTCGGCTCGGAGAACCCGAGGTCACCGAAGTGCCTGGCGTGCTCTTCATCCAAATCGATGGTCTGTCCGAATCGGTGCTGCGGCGTGCGTTGAGTGACGGTTACTTACCGACGCTTGCGACATGGATCAGGTCTGGCACGCACCGAATCACCGGATGGGAATGTGATCTGTCATCGCAGACCGGGGCCAGCCAGGCCGGAATTCTGCATGGCGACAACAGTGATATGCCGGCATTCCGCTGGTTCGATAAAGAGACGGGCAAGGTTTTCACATCGAATCGACCGAAGGACGCGGCCGAGATCGAGCGTGGACGTTCGGACGGTCACGGCCTGCTCGCCGACGGTGGTGTGTCGCGGTCGAATGTGTTCTCCGGAGACAGCCCCGACTCGATGCTGACCTTCAGCACGGTCACCGATCGCGGTCGAGCGTCGGGCAAGGGCTTCACCTACTTCGTGTCGAGCCCCTACGCGCTCACTCGTCTCATTGTCCTCAGTGTCGCCGATGTCGCACGTGAGATCGCCGCGTCGTGGCGAGCGCGCCGACGAGAGACGGAACCGAGACTCAAGCGAGGCGGCATCTACCCCGTGCTGCGCGCGGCGACGACGGTGATGTTGCGCGACATCACGGTGTCCACGCTGCTGAGCGACATCTACCGTGGCGTGCCCTCGGCGTACGTGGATTTCGTGGGCTACGACGAGGTCGCACATCACTCGGGCATCGCAGCTCACGATGCCCTGGAGACGCTGTTCCGCCTCGATCAGCAACTTGCTCGAATCGAACAGGTCATTGCGGAAGCACCCCGTCCTTACCACGTCGTGGTCTTGTCGGATCATGGTCAGACTCAGGGGGCGACGTTCCTTCAGCGGTACGGAACGACCTTGCCCGACCTCGTCGCCTCGCTTGTCGAACAGGGCCAGGACGTGCAGAGCCCGGCACTTTCGGATGAGGGCTGGGGCAACGTCAACGGCGTCTTCAGCGACACGATTCAACGTGAGGACAGCCGGCTCTCCGGACTCGTACGCGTCATCATGCGCCGTCGGACGACTGACGGAGAGGTCGTGCTCGGCCCGGCGAGTCGGAACGACACGACACCCACTGAGGCGTCTGATGTCGTCGTTTTGGCGTCGGGCAACCTCGGCCTGATTTCGTTTCCCCACATCGACGGACGGGCAACGATCGAGACGGTGGCGGAGCGCCATCCCGGGCTGATTCGGAGTTTGGCGGCCCATCCAGGGATCGGATTCGTCCTCGTGCGCTCCGAGACCGTTGGTTCGATCGTCATCGGGCGTCACGGTGTGCACTACCTCGATGACGGACGAATCGAAGGGGCCGATCCGCTCGTCCCATTCGGCCCGAACGCCGCCGACCACGTTCGACGGACCGATTCGTTTGCGAACTGCCCGGATCTTCTCGTCAACAGTTTCTTCGATGCAGAAGCTGACGAGGGTGCAGCCTTCGAGGAACTCATCGGCTTCCACGGAGGGCTTGGCGGCAAGCAGGCGGAGCCGTTCCTGCTGGCGCCGCGTTCGTTCGCGCTGCCCGACGGACCGATCGTCGGTGCCGAATCAATTCACGGCATCCTGAAGGGCTGGCTGCACGCCGCAGCAGATCCAGACGCCGCGCGGCCCTGGGAGGCGCCTCGGGAGGCGCCTGTGTCTTCCGTGTTTGACCGTTTGCCCCCGGGGGCTTGATCGCAGAACGCGATCCCCAGTCGGCTGCGACTCAGTCGCGGCTCATCATCCCGATCGCTTCGAGTTCCAGGTCGACGTAGGCCTGTCCGCTGACGTCGATGATCACTTCGCGAATGGCTCCGCCCGTGAATGCGAACGGCGCCGTGTAGGCGGTCGTGCTGACTGGGCCACCTGGGTCCTTGCCGACATTGAGACCTTCGCCTGCCAGCATGAACTTGCCCGGCTGCGTCTTGATGGATTGCTGTCCGACCTGCTCATCGTTGATGAACAGCGTGGCAGTTCCGGTTGCGCTCCGTTGCTCGTCGTTGCCTTCCTTGTCGAACGACATGCCGAGGATGACGTTGCCTGTCGGGATGTCGACGTCCGAGACGATCTCTTGCTCGAGCTCTCCGAGCCAGTTGTAGACGTAGTGCAGTCGTGAGTCCTTGACGAAGAGTGCATGGCCACCGAATCGGCCACCGTGGGAGAACAGGACGCCTTGGGCGTCGCCGGTATCGACGATGACCTCGGCGGCAATCTTGTACGACCGATTTCGGACGTTGGCCGCGGCGCCCTCGGGGACCTCGGCGGTGTTCGGTCTGTAGACGTAGCGGTCGCGCGGCGGCGCCAATTGTGGCCGGGGAGTCGTGAGCACCTCGACGGGCCCGCGGTCCTCGAGCGGAAAGCCCTGGTACTTGCCTGCTTCGTGATACCACAACGCTTTCAGCTGTTCGAGCTTTTCCGGGTGTGTCGCGGCCAGATTGTGGGTCTCGCTGCGGTCTTCGTCAACGTGGTACAGCGCCCATTCGTCGGCGCTGAAATTGCTCCAGTCGGCGATTGTGGGATGGACGGTGTTGGCCTTCCAACCCTTGTGGTAGAGGTCGCGGCTGCCAAGCATCGAGTAGAACTGGGTGTCCTTTCGGGTCTCGGCATCGGCATCATCGAAGCTGTAGCTGATGCTGGTGCCTTCGAGATCCCACTGGGTGTATCCCTTGACTTCAGTGGGAAGTTCGAGGCCGAGCATCTCGTAGACCGTCGGTGTCACATCGGTGACGTGGCAATACTGATCGCGAATCTCGCCCTGGGCCGCAATGCCGTCGGGCCAGCTGATGATGAACGGATCACAGATGCCGCCGTTCCAGGCGTATCGCTTCCACATTTTGTGCGGGGTGTTGAAGGCCATTGCCCAGCCCGTGGCGTAATGGTTGTAGGTCTCTGGGCCGCCGAGCACGTCGAGGTACTTGAGGTTCTCCTCCATCGTGTCCGGAACACCGTTGAAGAACTTGTTTTCGTTGACCGATCCGTTCGGTCCGCCCTCGCCGCTGGCGCCGTTGTCTGAAATGACGACGATGATCGTGTTGTCGAGCTCACCGCACTGCTCGAGAAAGTCGATGACGCGACCGAGTTCGTAGTCGGTATGGGTCACCATGCCGGCGTAGACCTCGCCCATCCGGGTGAACAGCCGCTTTTCGTCGTCATCCAACGTGTCCCACGGGCGAACCACGTCCAGCTCAGACCAGGACTTGCCGTCGGGGTTCGTGGCATCGATGAGTGGGTTGATCGGAGACAGATCGGTGTCGGGCGGAACGATGCCCATTTCCTTCTGACGCGCAATCGTCTCCTCGCGCACCGCTTCGTATCCTTGATCGAACTGACCTTTGTACCGATCGGCCCACTCGGGGGCGACGTGGTGTGGGGCGTGTGCCACGCCAGGGCAGTAGTACATGAAGAACGGCTTGTCCGGAGCGATCTGCTTCGCATCGGAGATGAACTCGATCGCCTTGTCAGCGATGTCGGCGCTGAAGTGGTATCCGTCTTCAGGCTGCGCTGGCTGTTCCACCGGGTGGTTGTCGTAGATGAGATCTGGATTCCATTGGCTCGTTTCGCCGCCGAGGAATCCGTAGAACCGTTCGAACCCGCGGCCCAGTGGCCAGTTGCGCTTTGTCGACGCCAGGTTCATTTCGTCTTCGGGGCACAGGTGCCACTTGCCCAGCATGTAGGTGTTGTACCCCTGGTCGACGAGCACCTCAGAAATGGTCGCCGTTTCGAACGGGATGTGACCGTTGGAATTCGGGAACCCCGTTGTGGCCTCGCCGATGCAGGCCATGCCGACGGTGGTGTGGTTCCGGCCGGTGAGCATCGCGGCCCGCGATGGTGAGCACAGCGCGGTGGTGTGGAACTGGGTGTAGCGGAGCCCACGTTCTGCAATACGGTCCATCGTGGGGGTCTCCACCGGTCCGCCAAACGAGTTGAACGCAGAAAAGCCGACGTCGTCCCACACGACGTACAACACGTTGGGTGCGCCGGCGGGAGGCTTGGGTTGCTCGTACGGACCCCAATCGGGGACCGAATCGCGGATGTCTTCGTTGACGACGCCCCGGAATTTTGTGGACATGTACTGCTCCTTGCGGGCGCCAACGGTTCGGCGCAACTGGGCGCACTTACAGCACCCTCACGTCGATCTTCCCAATGCCAGTCGGCGCCGACCTGGAAGGCGCGCCGCTGTACGGTACGCCGATGGTGAATCCGACCCGACTGCAGCGCGGACCCCAATGAAAGATCCCGCGTTTCGGCAATCAGGGCCGATGACTTCGCTCCTCACCCGCTGGGGACGAGCCAGCTGGTTCATCATCGGCATCGCCGCAGTCGCCGCGATCAGCTACTCGGCCCTCGCGGCAGTGTCGGGGCTGGTCGTACCGCTCGTGATCGCCGTCGTGATCGGAATGCTCGCCTCGCCGCTTGTTGACATGTTGGAGCGACGCAAGGTGCCCCGCGGCGTTGGAGCTCTGCTGGTGCTCGTCGCCATCGTCGTTGTCATCGTCGGGGCGGCGGTGATTGCCGTCAACGGCATCATCGACCAAGGCGACGAGATCAGCCGCCAGCTCACCGCCGGTCTCGAAAGTGTCGATCATTGGCTGGAAGACCTCGATGTCGATGGAGGCGCGGCCGGCGACTGGCTCGATCAGGGCAAGCAGTTTGGCGTCGACCTGATTCCTGGTTTGGCCGGCTGGTTTACGACGGCGTTCTCTGGCGTCGTGTCGTTCCTGGTCGGCAGCTTCCTGTGTCTGTTCCTGCTCTACTACGTCCTCGTTGACTGGGTGCGACTCCGAGATTGGGTCGGGAGCCACCTCGGAGTACCGCCGGACCTGGGAATCACGGTCGTCGGGGACGCGACCGCGGTGATCCGACAGGGCTTCGCGGCGCTCACGGTGTCCAGTCTCACCACTGCGGTCATTATCGGTGCGACGATGGTCGCTCTCGGGGTCCCGTTGGCGTTCACCGTTGCGCTCGTCACGTTCGTGACCTCGTACATCCCGTACCTCGGAGCGATTTTCTCGGCGGTCTTTGCCTGCCTTGTCGCGCTCGGGTCCGCCGGCGTGACCGAAGCGCTCATCTTGCTCGTGGTCATCCTGATTGTGCAGAACCTGGTGCAGACCGTGGTGACGACGAAGCTCACGAGCGACCGACTCGCCATCCATCCCATTGCGAACATCATCTCGACCCTGATCGGGGCATCGTTGGCCGGGTTGCTGGGGGCGACGCTCTCGGCGCCGGTTCTTGCCATGGCCATTCGGATCACCCGCCGGATCAGCCAATACGAGCCGCCTGCGACCGGGGAGACTGGCGACGAGCAACACGCCAGCAACTAGCCTCCAGCAGATGGAGCTTCAGGAAGAACACGATCACGAGATTGACGCGAGTAGCGATACCCAGAACCCCGCGACAGATGATGCGGCGACGTCGGGCCGTCGCGCACCCGGTTGGGTCATTCACGCACTGATCGTGGTCGCCACGGTGCTGGGAGTCGTGTCCGGGCTCAACGTCTGGGTCGAGCGGCAGTTGCTCGACACCGATCAGTGGGTGGAAGTGGCCGATGAACTCATCGCCGATGACGAGGTGCGCGGCCTGTTGGCCGCCTATCTGGTGGATGAGCTCTACGAGTCCGTCGATGTCGCCGAGGAACTCAGCGCCCGCTTGCCCGAAGATCTCGATGGGTTGGGTGGCCTCTTGGCGGCTGCCTTGCGTGAGCCCGCCACTGGCGGAGTGGATCGACTGCTCAATACCGACCTCGTTCGTGGGTCGTGGGCCGACGTGAACGAAACGGCGCACGCGACATTGGTTCGTATCCTCCGAGATGACACCGGGCCTGCCATTTCCACCGCCGACGGTATTGTCACCTTGGACCTTGGTGAGCTGGTCAAGCAGGTTGGCAAAGAGTTCGGGCTGTCTTTGGACGTCCTCGACAAGCTGCCTGAAGACGTTGGCATGGTCACGATCGTCGAATCTGATGAGCTCGGCGCAGCGCAGGATGCCGTGCGTCTGATTGAGACCCTGAATGTTGTTCTGTTCGTTGTGGTCGTTGCGCTCTATGCCGCAGCGGTGTATCTCGCAGGGCAGCGACGACGTG
>NZ_CAXCAM010000020.1:0-54229 GCF_963980585.1 uncultured Ilumatobacter sp. | reverse complement strand
TGAGGACCGTGTCGACGACTTCACGTACTGGGTGCGTGCCGTCCTCGAACTCGGCCTCCAAGAGCCCGAGTTGCGCGTGAAGTACCGCGACGTGATCCGCAACTTCTTCCGCGCGACGGTCGCTGATCGCCGCGCCAATCCCGGTGGCGACGACCTCATTTCCGCGCTGCTCACCGCCACAGATCCCGATGGCAACCCGGTCGACCCCGAGATTGTGGTCGGCATGGCAAACCTTCAGCTGGTGGCCGGCATCGACACCACCTGGAGTTCGATCGGTTCCGCGCTGTTCCATCTCGGCACCAACCCTGAGGACCTCGAACGGCTGCGGGCCGAACCCGAACTATGGCCCGGCGCGATCGAAGAGTTCCTCCGTTTCTATTCACCCGTGACCATGGCTCGCGTGGTCGACTCTCCTGTGACGTACGGCGGCATCGACTTCGTGCCCGGCGACAAAGTGCTGATGAATTTCCCCGGCGCCAACCACGACCCGGACGTCTTCGAAGATCCGGACACCTTCATCATCGACCGAGCCGAGAACCGTCATGTCGCGTTCGGGGCCGGAATCCACCGGTGCGCCGGATCAAATCTGGCCCGCCTCGAGATGGATGTTGCGTTGCGTACGTTCGTCGATCGAATCGGCGATTTCAGCGTGCAGACACCAATCGAAGTGTCATGGGCCAGCGGCCAAGTGCGCGGTCCGCGCATCCTTCCCATCACGTTCTGAGCGAGGTTGCGCGCACCAGACAAGCACGCCACCCACTAATTCCGACTTATCTAGTCGGGTTTATCGGCTATCGTTGCTTCACAACGACGAGCAATTCGTTCACACACCCGCGAACACCCACGAAAGAGAGCTCATCATGGCCATCCGCCTCGGCGACACTGCACCCGACTTCACCGCCGCAACCACTCACGGCGACATCAGTTTCCACGAGTGGCTCGGTAACTCGTGGGGCGTGCTGTTCAGCCACCCGAAAGACTTCACGCCCGTCTGCACCACCGAACTCGGAACTGTCGCTGCCCTCAAACCAGAGTTCGACAAGCGCAATACCAAAGTGATCGGACTGTCCGTCGACCCCGTCGACAGCCACGTCGAGTGGGAGAAAGACATTGAGGAAGTCGTTGGCACCGCCGTGAACTTCCCGATGATCGGTGACCCTGACCGCGCCGTGGCAGATGCCTACGACATGATCCACGAAAACGCGAACGACACACTCACGGTTCGGTCCGTGTTCATCATTGGACCCGACAAGAAGGTCAAGCTCACTCTCACCTACCCGGCATCGACCGGCCGCAACTTCAACGAGATCCTGCGCGTGATCGACAGCCTGCAGCTCACGGCTGACCACAAGGTCGCCACACCCGCCAACTGGAACGACGGCGACGACGTCATCATCGTCCCCGCATTGTCTGACGACGAGGCCAGAGAACTTTTCCCCGCTGGATGGGAACCCGTGAAGCCCTACCTTCGCGTGACCAAACAGCCGAACCGCTGATCAGACCCAGTTCGCCTCGACCCAGGCGCGAACCGGTGGAGCGAGTCGGTCGAGATGATCCGCCGGCGACTCTCGAATTTGTGTCGCGCTGATCGGCACCGTGACGCGGTCGGCATCAACGACGACGGACTGAGCGTCGAACCGGCGAGCGATCTCACTGACATACGCATCAGAGGAGAACACGACGTGGGGCCCAGCTGCAAGTGGCCACTCCGCGCGGAAGAGGGCCATCCATCGAGCCCAGAGTTCCTCATCGTCCCAGTCGTTCCAGAGCTGATGACGAACCTCACGGACGTGCACGGCAGGATGCAATTCGGCGAGCCAGCCGGCGCGAAGTTCACCCGGGGCAGTGTCAGCAGATGTCGAGCTGTTCACGAACACCACCAGCTGCTCACAACGTTGTGACGCCCAATCGATCATGAACGAGTGGCCCAGGTGGGGCGGGTCAAATCGGCCCACGATCAAGCCCGTTGCATGACCGCCCGCATTCGACGTCGACACCGCGTTCGAATCACTCATCGCCGGCCCTTCAGTCAACTCACCGGGTGAGCAGTGCGACCGGCCAGGCCAGTGACGACCCGGCGCCAACCGACTCGCAATTCACTCTCGGGAAATCGATCGCTCCCGTCATCCGACGACAACAGGGCGGCACGGACTTGCGCGACCAAATTCATCGCCACCTGATCGCCCACCTCAGTGACCAGCGTCGCCGTGCGCGAGAGGCGGTGATCTGCCCCCAGCACATCGCCGGTGCGCACTTCGACCGCGGCCGCGGCCACATCAGCGATCGCTCGATCAAGATAAGACGAGCCTGTGATCGACCAGACCTCAGCCGCGTCGATCAACGGCGATACGTCGTCTCCAGAGATCGCCGCCGCCAACGCCCGGACGGCGTGGGCGTACGGGAAATCGACTTCGATCGTTTCGAACAGTGCCAGCGCTTCTTCCTCTCGGCCGACCTGACACAGTGCCAACGCATAGGTCGTGCTGATCTCGGCTGCGTTGGCACCCATCACCGACATCCGCTCAACTGCGAGTTCGCTCATCACCACGGCTCGGTCGGCAAGGCCCAGGTGTACCGCTGCACCGGCAGCGGCGCTGACCGAGAAGGCCAGGTCCCCAAACGCATCACCAAGCGACAACACTTCTTCGATGCCCCGCTCGGCTTCCTCGTCACGACCGAGCGCAACCAGGGCTCGGTTGCGGGGGGCGAGTGCTTGAACGAGGCCGAACTTGTCATCGAGTGAGCGAAACTCGACCAACGCTCGACGTGACAACCGCTCGGCTTCGACGAAGTTCCCGGTCCACAGGCGAATCGAAGCGAGCAATGAGTCCATCATCGCCGGGCTCCAGCGCTCGCCCAGCTCAAGTCCCTCACCTCGCACGGCGTGCGCCAGCGCCTCGGCTTCGTCGAAGTGCATCGTGAAGAATCGGATGTACGCGAGGAGGCCCGTGGCCCAGTTGCTCCCTGAGCGATCACCGAGCTCGGAGAACTCGCCCGAGGCGAGCAGCAAGCGCTTCTCGGCGAGCTCGAGATCGCCGGACAGGAACGCGACCCATGCCTGATGCTGACGGACCCACGCGCGCCCACGCCGATCGTTGAGTTGTTCGCTGAGGGCTTCGGCCTCGCCAAGCAACCAGTCCGCATCCGCGAGCGAACCGCCAAACACTTCGGAGAAGCCACGTTCGCGTAAAGACGCTGCAAGTTCGATGTCATCGCCGAGTTCGCGGAAGATATCGACGCTGCGGCTCAGCTCCCGACGCGCCTCGGTGAGGTTGCCCGACATCTGAGCGATCTGTCCAAGGAAGCGGCGCGCTTTGCCTTCGTGGTGTTCATCGCCGGCGGCCACCGACGCTTCGAGCGATTGTTCCGCGTCGGCGCGCCCGGCGTTGGGCTCGCGTCGACCGACTGCTGACTCAGCACGGAACAACAGCAGCTCGCGTCCGACCGCATCACTGTCGGGGCCGAGCTCAAGAGCACGCGTGGCATGTCGGCTCGCCTGGCTGAACGCTCCGACATCGAGTGACCTCCGGACTGCTTTCAGCAGCAACTGCACGGCGTGATCCTTGATGTTCGGCATCACGCCTTCGACGGGACCGATTTCACCCACAAGTTCCGCTGACGTCGCGGCGTGATGTGCCACGAGTTCGATCGGCGCCATGGGTTGGCCAATCATCACTGACGCAACCCCGGCGTGCCGCCGGGCCCGCACCAGTTTGGTCAGCATCCCGTACGCGACCTCGCGGACCACATCGCTGCGAAAATGCCAGCGATCGTCATCGAGTTCGAGCAGTCCGTCATCCTCGAGTCCGTGAAGAAATGCCGGGTCGTAGCTCTGGCCGAGTGCGTCGGCGAATTCATGCAGCGACGCGATCGGTCCGCTCGCACCCAACACCGCAGCGTTATCGAGCACGGCGCGCGGACCGTGGTCGAGACGGTCGAGGCGTGCAGCAATCAACGCACGCAACGAGCCCGGTAGTTCGGTGCTGTCCGGCTGCTCACGCGAAAGCACCGCGAGCTCCGTCAGGAACAGCGCGTTGCCGCCACTTCGTTCGTACAACTGCTCGCCCAAACCCAGTCCGAGCTCACCATCGAAGACCTCTGCCAACAGTTCATCGGCCTCAGCGCGGGTCAGCGGATCGATCGGCATCCGAATCGTGATCGGGTGGTCCGAGGTTGGTGGCCAATCGGCCGAGGCGTCGTCGCGCTGCGCGGTGATCAACAAGAACGGCCGGTCGACGAGCGATCGCGTCAACCGGTGCAACAGTTCGATCAGCAGCGGGTCAGCCCACTGCAGGTCGTCGAGCCACAGCACGACCGGGCCCTGCCGCGATCGTCGACGGAGACCTTCGACGATCAGCCGAAAGAGCGTTTCGCGCGACTCGATCGGGCTCATGTCGTCCAGCACTGACGGATAGCCAGAGAGATGCAACACCGCCTCGACAAAGTGATCGAGGGATGGGTCATCGGTGAAGAAGCCGTACCTGCTGACCGCTCGTTCGCGCGTCACTTCGCGTAGCCGCGCCTGTGACATGGTGGCGTCGAGGTCGAGGCGGCGGAACAACGCCGAGGCAATCGGCGTCCACACGTTGCTTTCGCCATACGGGGCACACACCCCAGCGAAGATCGTGACCTCGCGGCTCGGGAAGTCGTCGAGGAGTTCGCTGACCAAGCGCGTCTTGCCAGCACCTGCCTCACCGGTGACCGACACCGTTGCTGAGCGGCCATTGGCCACCATCGTCATCACCGACTGCAGCAGCTCGCGCTGCGTCGCACGGCCGACGAACGGCACCTGATGCCGGTTACCCGAACGAATCGCCGGACGGCGCCGACCGAGGACGTTCCACACTCGCTCGGTCTGCTCGCGCCCGCGCACGACCACGCCTTCGATCGCCTCGCGCACGATGTCGTCCGAGGCCAGCATTGCGGTCGCATCGCCGATGTAGATGCCGCCGGGCGGCGCAAGCGACTGCAACCGCGAGGCCACATTGACGACGTCGCCCATCGCCGTGTAGCCGTCGGTACCGACGATCGAGCCGACGAGCACTTCGCCGGTGTTGACACCGATACGCAGGTGCAATGCACCGTCGAGGTCCGCATGGGTCCGTGAGAATCGCTCGAGGGAATGGTGCATCTGCAGGGCCGTGCGGATTGCTCGGTCGGGATCGTCCTCGTGAGCGACCGGAGCACCGAACATCGCCAGGATGCCATCGCCGAGAATCTTGTCGACGCGGCCACCGAACGCGTTGATGTCAGCCTGCAGCGCCTCGAACGCACCGTCGATCATGCGTTTGACCTGCTCGGGGTCGAGCCGCTCGGTGAGGGCGGCGTAGCCGACAAGGTCGGCGAAAAGCACCGTCACCACCCGCCGCTCTTCCGTTGACGCTCCAAGCACTTCATGCCCGCAGAATGGACAGAAACGAGCGCCGTCAGGAAGCGGCCGTGAGCAAGAGATGCAGGCCATCAACATCTGATCGTACGGCAATCAACCGCGAGGGGGATGAGCGGAGCGGCACGTATCGCTAGCGTCGACGCCGTGACCCGTCCGCATCCCATCGTCTGGCTGCGCGCCAATCCACGGTCGGCGGACATGATTCTCGCGGCCTGCATCACCGCTGCCGCTGTGACTGTTCATCTGCTCGAACTCGACCAGACCGAGGACTTCCGCGAGCCATCATGGTGGACCGTCCCCTTCATCGTTGCGTCGGTCTTTCCCATCGCGTGGCGCCGATCATTCCCCATCCGTTCGGGACTCTTCGTTGCCGCGGCCCAGGTCATCACCGCACTCCTCGACATCGACGGCACCGGTTTCGTTGGCGTTCTGATTGCGGTCTATTCCCTCGGCGCACACAGTTCGGGTCCCCGCCGGACCAACGCGGTGTGGGTCATCGGCGTCGGGATCCTGTTGCTGTTCATCGCGGGACTCTCGGTGGGCGAGGTGTACATCGGCGACTTCATCAGCAGCACCGTCATGCTCGTGACCGCCTACGTCGTCGGCGACAACCTGCGGCGCCGGCGCGACAAGGCCGAAAGTTTGGCCGAGCGAGCTGAACGGACCGAACGCGAGCAGGCGCTCATCGCGCAGCAGCAGGTCCACGCCGAACGAAGTCGCATCGCACGAGAGCTGCACGATGTGGTTGCTCACTCGGTCAGCGTGATGGTCATCCAGGCCGCGGCGGCGCGACGCAACCTGGATGACGCCCCCGACGTGGCACGCACCGCACTCACCAACATCGAAGACACCGGCCGGCAGACGATGAATGAGCTGCGCGGAATTCTCGGCGTGCTTCGGAGCGACACCGACGCTGCCCCCAACGGCGGCGACAGTTCCCGACGTGGCGGGTCGCCACTTGCCCCGCAGCCGTCGATGACCGACCTCGACGCGCTGGTTCACGCAAGCGACGACCTACCGATCCAGCTCACTGTGATGGGACCGCTGGATGGACTCTCGCCTTCGATCAACCTGCACGGCTATCGCATCGTGCAGGAGGCCATTACCAACGTCCGGCGACACGCCGGCCCAGTCAGCGCAGTCACCATCGACGTCACACGCGACGCTGACTCGTTGAGGATCACCATTGCCGACGACGGTCGAGGTGCAGCTGCTGACGACATCGGTCCGGGCTACGGCGTGGTCGGCATGCGCGAGCGCGTGGCTGCCGTCAACGGGTCGCTCACTGTCGGCCCCCGCGGCGGCGGCGGCTGGCGCGTCCACATGACGTTGCCGACCAACTCTGTTCTCCCTGCATCGCCAAGCGATGACTCAGCAGCAGGCAGCGAGCCAAGCTCGGCCGGAGTCGCATCGTGATCCGCGTGATGCTGGTCGATGATCAAGGGATGGTCCGCGCCGGGTTCCGCATGATCCTCGACGCCGAACCAGGGATCACCGTCGTCGGCGAAGCCGCGGACGGCATCGAGGCCGTTGAGATGATTGATCGTGCCCGTCCCGATGTCGTGCTCATGGACGTGCGCATGCCACGCATGGACGGCATCGAAGCATGCGCGCGCATCTGTGCGTCCGACGAGGTCACGGCACGCGTGATGATGCTCACCACTTTCGATCTCGACGACTACGTCCACGCCGCGCTGCGTGCAGGGGCGAGTGGGTTCATGCTGAAAGATTCACCGGCCGAACAACTCATTGAGGGCATCAGGGTGATTGCCAACGGCGACGCATTGCTCGCGCCATCGGTCACCCAAGCCCTGATCGATGAGATCACTCGGCGACCGGTCGGCCAGCCAGATGCGTTCCCAGGCATCGACAAGTTGACCGAACGCGAACTCGACGTCGTCAAGCTGATGACCCGCGGGATGAGCAACAGCGAAATCGCGGCCGAGCTCTACCTCGGGGAGGCAACGATCAAGACGCACGTCGGCCGGATCCTTGCCAAGCTCGGCGCACGCGACCGCGTCCAAGCCGTCGTCGCTGCCTACGAGTCCGGCCTCGTCTCCCCCGGCGACCACTGACGCACCGTCTGCGGCGAAACGGACAGCGCCGGGTCATCCGAAAGGTGGAGAGGAGAACCGACTTGTGGTGGACCCGTTGGCGGACCGGAGCGAGCAGACTGGAACCCATGAATACGCCTCTGCCTTCCCCCGCGCCCACCGGCGTGGATTCCCCCACTGCTGCGTCCGGTGCCGTCGACGCCAGCAAGATCTACGGAATCGGCGATGCCCAGGTCAAAGCGCTCGACAACGTGACCGTGTCGTTCGAGGCGGGTCAGTTCACCGCAATCATGGGGCCCTCTGGATCGGGCAAATCGACCCTGCTCCACTGCCTCGCAGGTCTCGACACACTGACATCCGGTGCCACTTTCATCGGCGGCACCTACCTCGCGTCACTCAATGACAAGGAACTCACCGAACTTCGTCGCACCGACGTCGGGTTCATCTTCCAGGCGTTCAACCTCATCCCGACGCTCACCGCAGAGGAGAACATCAAGCTCCCGATGATGCTCGGTGGCGAGACCGGGGATGCGGCCTGGATCGATCAGGTGGTGTCAGCGGTGAAGCTTGATGGCCGACTCAAGCATCGCCCCAGCGAGCTGTCCGGTGGCCAACAGCAGCGCGTCGCGGTTGCTCGCGCGCTTGCCTCGCGCCCGAAGATCATCTTTGCCGACGAGCCGACCGGCAACCTCGACTCCGAGACTGGCGCAGAGATTCTTGACTTTATGCGCCGCGCAGTACGGGAATTCGGCCAGACCATCGTCATGGTCACGCATGACCCTGGCGCTGCGTCATACGCCGACCGGGTGGTGTTCGTCGGCGACGGCAAGATCGTCGGGGACCTCCCGGATCCGACCGCAGACCAGATCATCGATCACATGAAGCACGCAGACAGCTGACATGAGCTTCCGATCCACAGCGCTGCTCGCGCGCAAGAGCATCAGGGCCCGAATCGGGCGCACCATCGCCATCGCCTTCACTGTCACCGCGGGCGTGTCATTCGTCGTTGGCTCATTCGTGCTCGCCGACAGCATGCGGGCCACGTTCGGCGGACTCTTCAACGAGCTCGTCAGCGACGTCGACCTCGAGGTGCGCAGCGCCGAGGCGTTCGAAGGAGACAGTGAACGCGACCCGATCGACGCGTCGATCGCCGACGAGCTGGCCGACATCGAGGGCGTCGCGGTGGTCGAGCCCTCGTTGATTCGATTCGCCCAGATCCTTGACGAGGACGGCGAGCTCGTTGCCACCACTGGTGGCCCCGCGCTCGGCTACTCCTACATCGGCGACGCCGGCCTCCAAGGTGTCACGCTCAAGGACGGGCGCGCCCCGATGGGCGAAGACGAACTTGTCGTGGACAAGGCAACCGCCGACCGTGTCGGATACGAGGTCGGCGACATCGTCTCCTACTTGACCGACGCCGGCACCCATGAGGGCGAGTTGGTCGGCACCATCGGTGCGGTCGACTCCGACGGGTTTCTCGGTGCCTCAGTTGTGGCACTCGACATCCCGACCGCGATCGAGAAGTTCGGCTCAGACGGCAAAGTCGACGCCATCGACATTGGGTTGGCCGACGGCGCCGACGCCGTCGCTGTCCAGGCCGCGATCGAAGACATCCTTCCTGAGCGCACCGAAGTCATCACCGGCGAACAGCTCGCCGAGGAAAGTCAGAGCGATGTCGATGGCTTCATCAGCGTGTTCGGCACCGGACTGCTGATCTTCGCCTTCATCACCGCCTTCATCAGTGCCTTCATCATCAACAACATCTTCCAGATCACCATCGGTCAGCGCCTCCGCGAGCTCGCACTGTTGCGTGCCGTCGGCGCTTCCGGCAAGCAGGTCCGTCGAATGATCGTTTCCGAGGCATTCGTCCTCGGCCTCGTGGCGACCGTGCTCGGAATTTTCGGCGGCATCGGTGTGTCCCGGCTCATTCTCTTCCTCTTCAACCAAGCGGGCGCCGGCTTCCCGGACACCGAGACGATTCTCAAGCCGCGCACGTTCATCGCTGCCGCGGTGGTCGGCCTCGGTGTCACGCTGCTCTCGGTCTTCGTCCCGGCCCGTCGGGCGTCCACGATTCCACCGGTCGCAGCAATGCGCCCGGAACTCGGATTCGAAGCGCTCAAGAAGAAGCAGCTGATCATCGGCGCCATCGTCACGGCCGTCGGAGTCGTGATGCTCATCATCGGACTCTTCGTTCAGCCGGGCCCAGCCCTCTCGTGGGCAGCGCTGGCAGGCATCGGCGCACTGGCACTCTTCCTCGGTGTCGCCAGCGTGTCGTCGACCATCGCTGCACCGGTGACGAAAGCGATCGGCTGGCCGATCGCCAAGCTGTTCAAGGTGCCCGGTGTACTGGCTCGCGACAACGTCGCTCGTGCGCCGCGTCGCACATCTTCGAGCGCCTCGGCGCTGATGATTGGGGTCGCCCTCGTCAGCGCGGCAGCAGTGTTTGCATCGTCGCTGCGGGCGACGTTCACCGACATCCTCGACAATGCCATCACCGCCGACTACATCGTCACTGACCCGAACTTTTTCGGACTCTCTCCGGCGGTTGCCGAGAGCCTGGCAGCGCTTCCTGAGCTCGAAGCGGTCACTCCCGTGCGCGGTATCGGGGCCCAAGTCGAGGGCGATACAAAAGGCTTCGGGGCCATCAACCCGGACGCCTTCGAGATACTGGTCAATCCCGATCTGCAGTCCGGTGAGATCGCCGGGCTCGGACCGAACGAGGTCCTCATTCATACTGACCCGGCCGGCGACCTCGACAAGGGTGTCGGTGACACCATCGAGGTGCTCTGGCAGAACGGCATCGAGGGAACCCTCACCGTTGCGGGTGTCTATGGCGATGCCACATTCGGCAACTGGCTGATCAGCCTCGACACACTCGAGTCGGTCAGCGATGCACCCGCACGCGACTTCTTCATCATCGGCAAGCTCGCTGAGGGCGTCACGGCTGAAGCAGGCGATCTCGCGGTCGCCGCCGCCACCGCAGACTTCCCGCAGGCCGACGTGCAGACCAACGCCGAGTTCCGCAAGAGCCAGGAGGATCAGATCAACCAGCTCTTGCTCACGATCACGATCTTGCTGATGCTGTCGATCGTGATCGCCGTCCTCGGCATCGCGATCACGCTGGCGTTGGGCGTCTTCGAGCGCACACGGGAGATCGGGCTGCTCCGGGCCGTCGGCATGAACCGCCGCCAACTCCGTCGATCGGTGCGCTGGGAAGCGGTCATCGTGTCGACATTCGGCGCGCTCGTCGGGATCGTGCTCGGTACGTTCCTCGGCATCATCGCCTCGTTGGCAGTCCCCGACGACATCGTCAGCAAGCTGGCCTTCAGCCCGATGATCATCGTCGTCGTCATGGTGTTCGCAGTCCTCGCTGGGCTCGTTGCCGCCCTGTACCCGTCGTTCAAGGCAAGCAACATGGACGTGCTGAAAGCAATCGCCACGGAGTGAACCGGAGCGTGGGCGTCATCTCCCCCGAATGACGCCGACGAGCGGGCACAATTGCTCCCATGGCTCTCGACGTTCACCATCTCGACGATTCGGTCCTCACCTTCCTCCGCGAGCGACACCTTGCAACGTTGACGACGTTGCGGACCGATGGGTCGCCACACGTGGTTGCCGTGGGCTTCAGCTACGACGTCGAGGCCAAGGTCGCCAGGGTCATCACGTGGGGCGCATCCCAAAAGTCACTGAATGCGAAGCGGATGCAGGCGGCCGGGCAGCGTGGCGCAGTGTGCCAGGTCGACGGCGGACGGTGGCTCAGCCTCGAAGGCCCGGTTCGACTCGTCGCTGATCCGGCAGGTATCCAGCCCGGCATCGACGGGTACGCCGCCCGATATCAGCAGCCCAAGGACCGTGACGATCGCACCGTCATCGAGATCGACGTCGACCGGATCCTCGGCCGAGGTTGACCCTGGCCTCCATCTTCGTGTGAAGAGTCAGCTGGCGTCGCGATTCCATGGCAGGCCGGCGAGGTACGCCTGCGCCGCGGGATGCGGATCCATGGGCGTGTCATCGGTCTGCACTTCCTGATGCGGATCAAGATGCTGCTGGCAGCCGCGGCACCAATAGAGCATTCGGCCGTGCTGGCCGAGCGGCCGACAGTCGATCGTTTCGCCACACCGCCGACAACGCTGGCCATTGCGGCCGTACACGGCGAGTCCGCCTTTCTCAGCGACGCTGGCCGCGCGTTCTGCCTGCTGCATGTTGGCCCGGAGCATCGTGGCGGCAGCGTTGACCAGACGAATCGCATCGTGTTCCGTGAGGGAGTCAATGCGAGCGAACGGACTCAACTCGGTCGCCCAGAGCACTTCACATCGGTACAGATTGCCAAGACCACGGACGACCCGCTGATCGAGCAAGACTTCACCCAGCCGAGCCGCCCCGTCCTTGTGCGACAGCAGGAGGTTCACGACCACGCTCGGATCGGTGTTGGATTCACACAGGTCGGGTCCGAGTCGGCCCATGCCGGGATGGCGACGCTTGTCGGGAATGCGATAGGTCTCGGTGACCGCAGCGTTGAAGCACACCGCCACCCAGTCGGCCACTTCGATCGCCACGCGCATCTGCTGATACGGCTTGCGCCAGGGCTCGGCCTGGCGATACACGTGCCATGAGCCGTTCAGTCGAAGGTTGGTGTGCAAGACCATGTTGTCGTCCCACACGATCTCGATGTGCTTGCCGTGGTTTTCGACCCGCTCGACGACGCGGCCCGCGCGCGGTGTCGGGCCCACGAGGCAGGAAGCATCGAATCGCACCATGGGCTTTCCAGCGAGCGCAGTACGCAGCGCGCTGGCAGCCCGGTGGACTCCATCTCCATCCGACATACCAAGTTGCAGATTACGTCAGTGTGACTTGCGCGTCACTTGATTCGTGCAGAAATTGCGGAAATCGCCCGAGTTGCGCTCACGGCAGTTTGCCGGTGTGCGCGAGTGCGAGCCGAATGAGGCGGTCGTGACCGCTCATCATCTCGAGGACGACGTCATCACTGACGGCCTCTTCGGGAGTGAACCACCGCAGGTCAAGCGCCTCCTGGGTGGGTTCGCACTCACCCTCGACCGGGACAACATAGGCGAGACTGACCGCATGGTGGCGCGGATCGTGGAACCCTGACTTCGACGGGTCGGGGAAGTATTCCGCGACCGTGAAGGGCGTGGGGTTTGCCGGCACGCGCGGGAATGCCATCGGGCCGAGGTCCTTCTCACAGTGCCGCATGAGCGCCTCGCGGACGCGTTCGCCGTAGAGGACGCGGCCGGTGACGACCATCCGACTGATCGACCCGTTGGCGTTCTGACGCAGCAACATGCCGACTTCTTCGACATTGCCGTGGCCGTCGACGCGGACTGGGACGGCATCGACGTACACAATCGGCATTCGCCCGCGAACGAGTTCGAGTTCGTCGTCGGTCAACCATTTGTCGTCGGTCTGGGTCTCGATCTCACTCACACCCATGATGATCCCACGCCACGCGCGCGCACCGGAGGACCATCGCCCCAATGTCCGTGACCGTCGCTGTTTGACGGTCCGAGTGACTCCCGGCCCCGACCCCCAGGTCACTCCCGAGTCATTCGAGTGACACCTGGCCCCAACCCGGTCGTCGCTGCTCCGCGCAGCGCAACCGTGCCACGATGGGCCGATGGAAGCCGACCGAGACCGTTGGGATGAACGTTGGAGTGCGGCGGGTGTCGAACCCGACCGGGCGGTGCCCGCCGCACCCGACATCGTCGATGCCCATCCTGAGCTCCTCGAGCAGCTGCCAACCGACGGGACCGCTCTCGACCTTGCGTGTGGCATCGGCGCGCAGTCACTGTGGATGGCCACTCGGGGCCTCACCGTCAGAGCCCTCGATGTCTCGCCGGTCGCTGTCGATCTCACGGCTCGGTCTGCTGCACAACACGGATTGACCGTCAAGGCTTCAGTGTGGGACACCGACGAGGGACTCCCGCCCGATCTCCGTGGACTTGCGATGATCGTCTGCCAGCGGTACCGAGCGAGTGACCTGTACCTCGACTTCGTGCAGCGACTGCGGCCCGATGGCGTGTTGGTTCTCACGGTGCTCTCCGCCGTCGGTCTCGACGGGACAGCTGGACCATTCCACGCTCCTCCCGGCGAGTTGAGCGACGCGTATCGTTCAGCGGCTACGGCAGGAATGATCGACGTGCTCGTCGACGAAGAGGGCGACGGGCAGGCGTCAATCGTCGTGCGTCGCACTCACGACTGAACGCGACGTCGTCAGAGCGGCGTTTCAGTCGACGTTACCGAGAATCACATCGCGCAACGGCTCGGGACCGATGGGCCCCGCCGTGGTCGTGTCGAGGAAGTCCGCAAGCACTCTCGTGAACCGCTCGGGATCTTCGACATGCGGGAAGTGCCCCATGCCCTCCATGATTTCAAGCCGGCTCCCCTCGATGGCATCGTGCGCAGCATGAGCGTGAGACACCGGAATGATCGCGTCATGGTCGCCCCAGACGAGCATCGTCGGGACGCGGGCGGCGAGGTAGAGCCGATCGCTGGCGTTGACGGTTTGACCGCCGGGTTCAATAACGCCACGCATCGTGCGCACGAAGGCGGTGCGGTTCGGCGCACCTGCCAACGACGCATAGGCGCGCCACATCTCGCCGAGGCGCTCGCTCCGGATCCCTCTCCGGCCGAGCACACGACCAACGTTGGTGCCGACTTCGACCGCCGGCCTCGGAAAGCCCAACGGCATCACGTACTCGAAGCCTGGCAGCGTCAACAGGCGCAGCAGCCAGCTCACTTCTCGACCCAGCCCGCCACTGCCGACGAGCACAAGCCGATCGAGCAACTCGGGGTGTTGGTACGCCAGCTGCATCGCCACACCCCCGCCGAACGAGTGCCCGACGATCGTCACCCGCGGTACGTCGAGCACCGCCAGAAAGTCGCGGAGTCCACTGGCGAAGGCACCGAGCGAATAGTCGCCACTCGGCTTTGCCGATTCGCCATGACCGAGCAGATCGGGGGCGATGACGTCGTATCGCTCAGCAAGCAGCGGCATGACCGCATCCCAGGTCTTCGAGCTGCCCGCCAGCCCATGGATCAGCAGCACGGTCTCGATCGGCTGCGCAGATGATGTGCCCTGCGCGGCCGGACCCAGCCGTCGGTACCTCACGTCGTGGCCGTGGATCGACACATGACGGAGCGGCAAACGTTTCATCACCATCAGTATCGCCGAATCCGTTCAGAGAAACCCGGGTCGTCTGACCCAAACCTGGCCCGACGCAACCCCGACGCAACCCCGACTCGACTCCGGCTGGTCCCCTGCCGGTCCACATTGTGGAACCGTCCCACAGAGTGGAATCGGCGAGGTTGAATTTTTGTTAACTTGGCCGCCGGACATCGGGCGTGGGCCCGTCGAACACCTTGTCCGACAACGAAACAATGGGGATCGGCAATGGCGCTGGCAGCACGTTTGGACAACCTCGGCACGGAAACGGCGTTTGCCGTTTCCCAGGCAGCGGCGGAGTGGGGAGCGCAGGGCAACCGGATCTATCCGTTCCACCTCGGCGATATCAATCTGCCGACGCCAGCGAACATCGTCGAGGCGATGAACGCCGCGATCAGCGATGGCAAAACCGGCTACTGCCCGGCCGCCGGAATCGCTCCGCTCCGCGAGGCGTTGGCCGCAAACATCGGCGCCGATCGCGAGATGGAACTGACCGCGGCAAACATTGTCGTCCAACCAGGCGGCAAGCCGGTGATCACCAAGTTCATCCAAACGCTGATGAACCCCGGCGACGGCGTGTTGTACCCCAACCCGGGCTACCCCATCTACGAGAGCCAGGTCGAGTACTTCGGCGGACGTCCGCTCCCCTACCGATATCACGAGACCGCTACAGGATTCGGCATCGACCTCGATCAACTCCGTGCGCTGGCAGCGTCAGGCGCCACCGCCATCATCTACAACAACCTGCAGAACCCGCTGGGTTGTGAGAGTTCGCTCGCGGAGATGCAAGCAATCGCTGACATCGCCATTGAGCACGACCTCTGGGTCCTATCCGATGAGGCCTACTTCGAAATGCGGTACTCGGGCACATCGACGTCGATCGCCTCGTTGCCCGGCATGGCCGAGCGCACGGTCATTCTGTACACGTTCTCGAAGAAGTTCGCGATGACCGGATGGCGACTCGGCTGTGCCGTCGCACCGGTCCCCGTGGCAGAGATGATCGCCAAGTTGAATACCAACGACGAGAGCTGCACAACGCACTTCGTCCAGGCCGCCGGAGTTGAGGCCATTGCCCATCCAGAGGGTGCCGCGCCAATGCTCGCCGAACTCCAGCGCCGCCGAGACGCTGCGGTCGACGGACTCGCCGCCATTGACGGCATCACCTGCGCGACGCCCGATGCGACCTTCTATCTCTTCCCCAATGTCACTGCCGTGATGTCTCGAATGGGCTTCGCTGCTGTGGGTGACTTTGCCACGGCTGCCTTGCAGAACACGGGCGTGTCATTCTGCACCCGTCAACACTTCGGCCGCCCGCAAGCCGACGAAACTGAGCAGTACATCAGACTGGCGTACTCCGGAATCTCGGTCGACGACATCGCCGAAGGCCTCGACAGACTCGCTGCTTGGACGACCACGGGAGGCGCGGCATGAGCGGCCTCAACAACCCCAAGATCCCGCAGCCGAAGATCACGGTCACCGGACGCATCCCCGATGCTGGCCTTGATCTCTTGCGATCGATCGACGGCTCCGACGTCTGGGCATGGATGGACGACGCCGTGATCCCGACCGAGGTACGCAACGAGCAGCTCGCCGATGCCGACGCTGCCGTCACCCTCCTCACCGATCGGGTCGACGATGATTTCCTGGCCGCTGCACCAAAGCTGCAAATCGTGGCCAACGTCGCCGTTGGCTACAACAACATCGATGTCGACGCCTGCACCCGGCGCGGTGTCATCGTCACCAACACGCCGGGCGTGTTGATCGACGCCACCGCCGATCTGGCGATGGGGCTCGTTCTCATGTCCACGCGCCGACTCGGTGAGGGAGAACGGCTCATCCGGTCGGGCACCGCCTGGCAGTGGAGCATGTTCATGATGCTCGGCACGGGGCTCCAGGGCCGAACACTCGGGATCGTCGGGATGGGCGGCATTGGAGAAGCCCTCGCAACGCGGGCGAGGGCGTTTGGGATGCGCATCGTGTACCACAACCGTCGCAACGTCGACACCGAGGTCGAGCAGCGTCTCGACGCACAGCGAGTCGACTTCGACGAACTGCTTGCAACCAGCGACATCGTGTCTCTCAACTGCCCGTACAGCGAGGCCACCCACCATCTGATCGATGCCAGCGCACTCGCTGCCATGAAGTCCACAGCATTCCTCGTCAACACGGCGCGTGGACCAATCGTCGACGAGGCAGCACTGGTCGAAGCACTCGTCAATGGCGTGATTGCCGGCGCCGCGCTTGACGTGTTCGAAAACGAGCCGACCGTGCATCCGGGGCTGCTCAGTCTTGACAACGTCGTGCTGGTGCCGCACCTGGGGTCAGCAACGGTGGAAACGCGTGCCGCAATGGCCACCGCCGCAGCATCCAACGTGGTCGAGGTCCTTGCCGGACGGACGCCGCACAACCCGGTATCCGGCTGAACCAACACACCATCACGCACGCCAGCGCTGGGCTGACGGGCGCATGACGGTGCAACCGCCCGAGTCGTTGGCATGATTGGGTTGTGAGTTTGAACGGGCCGGCGGCCGCGCGCCTCTACGACGAGCATGTCGATGCGATCTACGCGTATGCGGCTCGGCGTGTCGGCCCACAAGCTGGCGTCGAGGTCGTCGAGAACGTCTTCGAGCACGCATTGCGCCAAGACGCACAACGACCAGCTCACACCGGCACGGACCTGGGCTGGCTCCTCGCAATGGCGACCGCTTTTCTGCGTCGTCACAGCGAAACCGAATGCCGACGTCTCCGTGACTGGCAACCGCCGACACGATCCACCTCACGGGCGATCCCGCGAGTCACCGATCCGCTGCTGGCCGAAACGGTCGAGGATGGCGGCACGATCACGACGGCCCGCGTGATGGCCGCCGTTGCCGAACTCGAACCCCCCGAACGCGACTTGCTCTTCCTCATTGCTTGGGAGGGCTGCTCATCGTCGCTCGCCGCCGTCGCGACCGGTATCCCACAAAGCGAAGTCCGGTCCCGCCTGAACGCCATTCGCAAGGAGATCCGTCGTCGCGTCGCGGCCAACGACAACCAGATCACCGACTCCTCCCGCGACGACGCTCCCGACGCTGGCACGCCGAGAGATGGAGCATCCTCGTGAACCCGGTGCAGATCGTCGAGGCTGCTCGCCCCGAAGTCGGAACGATGCCACCCATCGACCGACGGCACCTCCGTGAGCGGATCTTCGATGCGGCGATGCGGGCACAATCCGAGCTCTCGCCCGTGGACTTGGCCAGCCCGAACACCCGAGCGTCAAATGCGGCGCGGTTGGCAGCGTTGGCCCTGCTCGGTCTTGCCGCGGTCGGTGGGCTTGCCTACTCCGCGTCGCGCGAGACACCGGGTTCTCGAGCCACGGCGCCGTCAGCGACGGACGTCGCACCCTCGCCGACGCTTGAGCCGACGGTCAACACCGTCGCCCAGGCGCCACTCCTCACGACCGCCACCACGACGACCACACCCCCAATTCCCGGGTCCGGCGACACGCCCTTGCTCCTGCCACCGGAGCGCAATCGCCTCGATGAATTGGCGGTCGTTCGAGCACCACTCGGCGGCTCAGCACTCTTGCTCCGTGCCCCGGATCTGAGCACGATCTCGCTCATCGAAGTCGACGGCCTTGCTCCGGCCGAGGAACCCGAGCCGGATCCCAGTGCGTCAAGCACGACCACCACCGTTCCGCCCCGGCAGTATGCAGCGGTGTCGGTGATCCCTCCCGACGAAGACACCCCCGGCCAGTACAGCGTCGAAGTCGCATGCGGCTCCGTCTCCGTGCTCGACACGGCGGGCCGCCCGGCGTTCCGCCCGGAGATCGACGCGCTGTTCAACTCGATGCGGATCACCGATGGTGTGATCAACATCGACCTGCCGGATGGCTGGGCCGCCATCAGTGGCGGGCGCAGTACCGACGAGTTCGTCTTCGGGCTCCCGGTCGAGATCGGCAACCAACAGGTCACCATCATGGTCGCGCAGTACCCGGATGGGAGCCTCGCCGTCGCGGGCAACGATCAACGGCAATACGAGCCCGCCACATTCAACGGGCAACAGGCGTGGGTCAATCGTGATCCAGAAGATCCCGCTGCCTTCACGCTCCTCGCAACAGTCGGCACGACTGCGATTCGGGTCAGCGCCCGCGACATCTCCCTGGCCGAGACCGAAGAAGTGATCAACGGCCTGACGCCGGGCGACGTCGATGAGTGGATCAATCGGTTCGGATCACTCCCCGTCGATCTCGACCCTGACATCCGGAGTTGTACCGATCAGCCCGAGTTCAACATCGTCTGACGATGACCACCCGCTGCCACCTCTGCACGAATTGACCGTGCGCCGGCATCACCGTGCGCCTGAATCACCGAGCGGTCACGAATCGACGAGGCGATAATCCGTGATCTGCGTGTCGTCGGCGCCCAGGTCGGCGTAGTTGTCGTCCGTGCGAGCCTGCATGTACGAGCGCCACGTGAAGGGCCGGTAGCGCGGCGTCGACGCCAGCGCGGCGATCGGCTTGATCAGGGCATCGCGCTGCGGGTTGAGGAAGTACGGAATGCTCAAGCGATCCGTCGCAGTCATCGGAATCACGCGGTGGACTGCAGCGCGATACCGATCGTTGCTCCAGACCTGCATCGCATCAGCGAGGTTGACCACGATCGTGCCGGGCGTCGGCACGATGTCAACCCATGTGCCGTCCGCTGCTTGGGCCTGCAACCCGCCGGTCCCGTCTTGCAGCAGCAGCGTGAGCACGCCGGGGTCGGTGTGGTAGCCAAGTGCTGTTTCGCCCAGTTCGCGAAGTCCATCACGCTCGTCGACAGGGACCGGATCGCCCACCGGATAGTGGTTCAATCGCACAGAACTGTTGGTTCGGTCGCCGCGAAACTCAGCAACGTCATCGGCGCCAAGACCGAGCGCCGCGTGCACGAGCGCCGTGGTCCGCTCGGCAAGTTCGCTGAATGCATCGAAGAACTCGACCATCCCGCGCTGAAATCCCGCTGTCGCGTCGACTTCAGCCGGCCAGCGATTGTGCACCGCCGAACGTTCAGCGACCGGATCGACGAAGTCGAACACTTCCTTGCTGTCGCGCTTGCGCTTGGTCAACTCCCGGTCGTAATACCCAAGCGGATTGTCAGCGTCGCGCATCACCGCCACCTTGCGATCCCGGGGCGATTCGAAGAACGCTCGTGCTCGGTCCCATGTCGCCCCGATCAAGTCGTCGAGCCCGTGACCGCTCAGTAGGAAGAACCCGTGGTCACGACAAGCGAGGTCGAGCGCAGCGAGCATCGCATCGTCAGGCTGAGCAATATCGATCGTCGGCACCAGGTGCGAAGCATCCATTCCAAAGTCTCGCAGATGTGGGGCGAGGCAAGACGAGGCGGTGAGGCCAGGGCCAGCCGTCTCGCCGGTGTGGTCCCCCGAGCGTGAGCGAGCTCGGCCGAGAGGCCGAGGACTCTGAGGCAGCGACGGAGTCGCTGGTCGGCCGTCAGGCCGACGCCGTCGACGCAGTCGACGTCACCCCAGACATCAGCAGGCCGATGTCGTTCACGTTGAAGTCGGCACGAGCCACCTCGCCCATGATCTCGCCTTCGAGCAGGACGATGATGCGGTCGGACAGTTCCATCACTTCGTCGAGATCTTCGGAGATCAGCAGGATGGCGGCACCGTCGGCTCGTTGCTCAAGCAGCCGCTCGTGGATGTACTCCGCCGCGCCGATGTCGACACCGCGAGTCGGCTGGGCGACCACGAGCGCTGTTGCTCCGCAGCTGAACTCGCGGGCGATGACAACCTTCTGGATGTTGCCGCCTGAGAGGTTCTTGGTCGGCGTGTCGATCGTGGGCGTCTTGACCCGGTACTCAGCCGTGAGCCGCTCGCAGCGCTCGTCGATGGCCGACTGATTGAGGAGTCCGTTCTTGGTGTACGGATCGGTCTTGTAGTCGACGAGCATCAGGTTTTCGGCGACCGTGAACTCGCCGATCGCACCGTCGCGCATGCGTTCCTCGGGCACATAGGACAACCCCATGGAGCGCACCGCATCAGGTGCGGGTGATGCAACCGGGGCGCCGGCGATGGTGACTTCACCTCGGGCGACGGGACGCAGTCCAAAGATCGCTTCTGCAAGCTCGCGCTGTCCGTTGCCGGAAACGCCGGCGACGCCGACAATTTCGCCCGAACGAACCTGGATCGAAAGGTCTTTGACCGCAAGATTCCCACGGTCGCCGACGACATCAAGATCGTCGACAGCAAGTTGTATGTCCCCAGCATCTTGGGGCAGGACTGTTCGGGTGAGCTCGACAGGGCGCCCGACCATCAGCTCAGCCAGGTGCTCGCGCGACGACTCGCTTGGCCGGGTATGGCCCGACACCTTGCCGTTCCGCAACACCGTGATCTCGTCGGACAAGTCCATCACTTCGTGCAGCTTGTGCGAGATAAAGATCAAGCCCTTGCCGTCGGCCTGCATCTGGCGCAGCGTGACAAACAGATCGTCCACTTCGGGTGGCGTGAGCACCGCAGTCGGCTCATCGAGCACGAGCAGTTCGGCATCGCGATACAGCGCTTTGAGGATTTCGGCGCGCTGTCGCTCGCCAACAGCAAGCTGCCAGATGTAGGCATCAGGGTCGACATGTAGCCCGTAGTGCTCAGACACTTCCAGGATCCGCGCCTTGATGGGGCGCATGTCCGCCAGGCCACGGCGCCCTCCAAGTCCGAGCGCCACGTTCTCGGCGACGGTGAGCGTGGGCACCAACATGAAGTGCTGGTGAATCATGCCGATGCCCTGGCGAATCGCATCGGTCGGCGAGGTGATATCGACTCGCTCGCCGTTCAGTTCGATCGTTCCCTCATCGGGCAGGTACAGCCCGTAGAGGATCTTCATCAGCGTGCTCTTGCCCGCCCCATTCTCGCCGAGAAGGGTGTGCACCTGCCCAGGCAGCACCGTGAGATCCACGCTGTCGTTCGCGACAACGCCAGGGAATCGTTTGGTGATCCCCGTCATCTTCAACATCGGTGTCGTACTCATCGTCATGCTCCCTGGATGGAAACCGTGGTGTGACACCTGGTGCATGGCACCAGGTGTCACACCCAGTCGGTCACTCGCCTGCGGGGACCTCGATGGTTCCCTCTGAAATCCCGGCGACGGTGGCGTCGGCGCTCGCACGAACACTCGCGTCGAGACCGAAGCCGTCGTTGTACTCCATCTCGAGTCCCATGTTCTCGAACGAGATCACGAAGGCCTCGCCACCGAGCGTGCCAGCAGTGATCTTGTCGAGCATCTGCTCAAGCACGATCTCCCAGTGGTACACCTGCGACGACACGACAATGTCAGCACCGAGGTCGGTCTGGTTGGACTGCGTGCCAAACCACGGGATGCCCTCTTCGGCGGCGACGCCGGTGGCACCGACGACCATCTGAGCTGTACCGGTCAGCACGTCGGCACCGTTGGCCACGTGGGCCTTGGCCGCCTCCGAGGCGAGCTGCACATCACCGAAGGAATCGATGTAGTTGACGTTGACTTCAGCGTCGGGATTCTGTGCTTCCGCGCCAGCGACAAAGCCGTCGATGTAGAGCTTGGCGTCGCCTGCCGGTACCGGACCGACCACGCCGATGACGTTCGACGCTGTGAGCTGAGCGGCCATCACGCCGTTCACGTAGCCACCCTGGCCGGCATCGACGGAGTAGGCGAAGATGTTGTCCTTGCCGAAGAAGTCGGTTGACGTGCCCAGCGCGAAGGCAACCTCAGGGAAATCGTCAGCGATCTCCTGCAGAGGACCACCGAACTGAGTGCCGTGCGCGATGACGAGGTCGAAGCCGTCCTCTGCGTACCCACGAAGGGCTGCGGCGGCATCTTCGACGACGAAGAGGCCACCAGAAATGGCGACTTCGATGTCACGGCCCTCGCCAACACGATTGACCGAATCGAACATCGACTGGGACCATGCGAGGTCGTTCTCGGCGCTCGGTGCGACGATGCCGATCTTCATCGGCTCCGCAGCAGGCTCGGCAGCAGGTTCGTCGGCGGCTGCTTCAGTTTCTGCCGGCGGTTCGGCGGCAGGCTCATCAGCTGCGTCATCGCTGCCGCAGGCTGAGGTGACAAGTGCAAAGGCGGCTGCCGCTGATGCGATGGCTCTGGTCTTGCTGGCTTTCATGTTGCTCCCCTTATTGGTGTGGTGTGGTGTGTTGCAGTGATCTGTTTGTTCAGCCCGAACGGTCGAACGGACGCGTGAGGGCGGACGGTGCGGCGACACGGCGGCTGACGATGACGAGCACCACGATGGTGAGCAGCGCCGGCGCCATGGCCGTGAGACTTGCGGTGGCCCCTTCGACAATGCCGAGGGTCTTCCATTGCAGCACCGTTGCCTGGACGATGCCGAAGAGCAGTGCGCCGAGCATCACGCCATAGGAGCGCCAGGCTCCGAAGTAGACGAGGGCGATCGCGATGAATCCCTGGCCCGCTGTGAGGTTCTGCTGGAAGATGCCGACTTCGAGGGCCAGTGCCGCGCCTGCGAGGCACGCCATCGTGTTGGCGATGAGGATCGTGATGAGGCGCGTGCCGTTGACGCTCACACCGAGGGTGTCAGCAGCCTCGGGCGTTTCGCCGACAGCGCGAATATTCAGACCGAACGTCGTCTTGTTGATCATGAACCAGACGACCGGCACCAGAGCGAACGCAACGTAGACCGGCAGGCTGTGTTGGAAAAAGATCTCACCGATCTTCGGGATATCACTGAGCAGCGGGATGTGGATGTCGCCAAGTCCGGAAATTGGGATCGGCGTCCCGACGTTCTTCTGGAACAGCAGGTCGGTGAACCCGAGCCCGAAAAGGTAGATGCCAATACCGCTGATGCCTTGCTCCGCCTGCATCACCAGCGTGATGAACGCATAGACCAGCCCCATCATCAGTCCCACCATGATGGCGGCGAGAATCCCGAGCGTCGGGCTATCGGTCTCGAGCGTCACGTAGTAGGCGGTGAAAGCGCCAAGCAGCATGACGCCTTCGACGCCAAGGTTGAGCACGCCACTGCGTTGGCCAATGGTCTCCCCGAGGCCCGCCAGGAGAAAGGGCGTGGCCAATCTGATACCAGATGCGAGCGTGGCCACGAGGACCGACACGGTGAAGAAGTCGCCCATCAGGCATCACCCTCGTGGGGAGCCGACGGGGCGGAGGAGCCGGGCGGCCGAGCCGTTGATGCCAGCAAGGAGTCCTCGGTGCGCGGCACCGTTGGGTCGTGGTCGGTTTCGACCTGCGTGAACCCCGTGCCCGGCGATTCGGCCCACGCAGTCAGCCGTGAGCGCAGCTTCAGGCTGCTGACAACGAACAGCACGACGATGCCGTTCAGCGCCACGATGAGCGCAGCAGGAACTTGCAGTTCCTGCTGGAGTGCGATGCCGCCGGTGAGCATGCCTCCGAAGAAGAACGAGGCCGGAATCGTCGCCAGCGGATGCAGGCTGCCGAACAGTGCTGCGACGATGCCGTTGAAGCCTGCGCTTTGCGTGAAGCCGGACGCCCCGCCTTCGGCGATGAGTCGATGCGATTCCGATCCGAAGACGAGCACCGCGCCGGCAATGCCAGCACACGCACCCGAGAAGGCAAGCGCTTGGACGATGCTCCGCTTCACGGGCATGCCGGCGTACCGCGACGCATTGGCGTTGTGTCCGACCGCTCGAAGACGCACCCCGAGCGCACTGCGGAAGAGCAGCACGTACCCGAGCACGGCGACGAGGACGGCGATGACCACACCGAGATGCAGCCGGGTGTCCCCGGGCAGCAGCGGAAGATCCGCATTCTCGGACAGCCGTTCGGTCTGCTGAATCTTGATCGCCCCCGACGCCTTGTCGGTCAGCAGGTCTTGCAGCAGAAAGCTGAGGAACTGCGCGGCGATGATGTTCATCATGATGGTGCTGAGAATCTCGTTGACCCCCGCGTAGGCCTTCAGTGCGCCGGGAATCGCACCCCAGATGCCACCGCCGATGGCGCCACCGATCAAGACCAACGGGACCAGGAAAACCCGCGGCAGTTCAGGCAATGCGAGTGCCACCACCGTGGAGAAGATCGCGCCGACAATGATCTGTCCTTCACCGCCGATGTTGATGACCCCGGCTCTGAAGGCAATACAGATGCCCACGCCGACGAGCAGCAACGGCGCAGACTTGATCGCGGTGTCTGCCAGCTCATTCCATCCACCGAAGGCACCGTCGAGCAACGCTGCGTAGCCCGTGATCGGGTTGGCCCCAAGGGCCAACAGCATGATCGCTCCGATGGTGAACGCAACCGCCACCGCCGCGAGCGGAACAGCAAGCGCAACGAACGGACGGACGAGCGCGGAGGACCTGATGCTCCCGACATCTGCGCGCATCTTCGGCTTGGCTATCAAACGTCCCCCAGTGAACGGCTCAAATCGTTTCGGTGAGGTTAACGATTCGTAAAGGGTGCACTGAAATAGTCGGCTAGTCGAGCCGAAGCGGCAGCCCCTCGGCAGCGTTCAGCAACGCGACCAACGTCGGCACTGCTGCCTCCGCGCCACCTCCCGCGGTGGCTTCAACCTGCCCGGACGACGTCAGTAAGAAGCGTTCCCCGCTCGCCGCGTCAAAGCGTTCGGCGTCGAGGTACAGCCGTGGTTTGATGACTGCTGGATCTCCGTTTTCAGGGCAGAACGTCAGGCAGTTGCCGCATTCGTTGCACAGCTCACTGAACACGAGGTACTGCTGTCGGCCCTCGACCTCGGCGAACAGGCCAGCGGGATCCGCCTCCGGTTTCGGCGTCGGCAGCTTGAAGAATGCGTCGTTGGGACACACCGTGACACAAAAGTTGCAGGCCACACACCCCCACATCTCAAGGTCGTGGTCGACCGAGCGCGGCAACTTTTCGTTTCCGGCGAGTTCGTACTTTGCTTTCCCCTCACCGAGAACGAAGGCAAAGTGTTCGGCAGCAGTGTCACGATGGCCCGCCGCCCGAGCGGCGACGAGGCGCTCGGCGCGGAACCCGTCGAGGTCGGTTGCTCCGGCGTCGCTGACCGCTGCGGTGAGCGCCTTGAGCATCGGTGCGAGCCTGCCGTAGCCGCCAGGCTTGAGCAGATCGGAGCACACACTGGCCGGGCGCACCCCCATCGCAATTGCCGCAGCCAGGTTCTCCTTGTCGATGCCCGCCGAGAAGCTGACCATGATGTCACCGGCGCCCCCATGTGCCCCGTCATCGTGGCCGGGAATCTGCAACTGGCCCGGCAATGCGTCGGCGAGCAAGTCGAGCACCGCAGTGGCAAGGACATGCAACGGCGGACCGGACAGGTACATCGTCTGATCCGGCATCCACTGCTTGTGGTTGTCGACAACCAACGTGTTGGTCAGCTTGATACCGAAACGATGGCCGCGATCCTTGGCGTATTGATTGAGTTCTTGAATGAGCGAGATCGCGCGTTCGAGATGCAGGTCGTCCTCGAAGGCTTTCGGGACGAGTCGCACGTCGTTGTAGCCGAGGTGACCGTGCACGATTCCGGCCACGCCTGCCGGGCCAAGCAGCGTCGGGTTGAGCTTGACGATCATGTCAAGGTCGTGCGCGTCGATCAGATGCTTGGTGATCTGCTCAATTTCGTCAGGTGGGCATCCGTGGAACGTGGACAGTGTGACGGTGTCGGAGATGACCGGCGAGAACTCGATGTCGGCAAACTCGGCGAACACGCCGCTCGGGTCTGCGGCAATCTCGGGTCGCAATCGTTCGATCTCCGCGCTCGCGTTGCGCATCGCGTCGATGAAGCCCGCCACCTTCGGCGTCTGGATCCCCGCGAGGTCGTAGCCGACCGACATGTCGAACACGTGCGGCCCAGGGTCGCCGTCGGAGTCCCGGCCGACGTACTCACGCAGCGGTTCCCATTGCCGGAGGATCTCGATGATCATCCAGGCCTTGGTGTACTCCTCGACACTTTGCGCCACCAGCAATTCCTGGCTCCACTCGATGTTGTAGCCAATGGTTTCCATGTCGATGCACGGACGGGCGATCTCGAGATCATCCAGCACCTGCACCGTCTTCAGTTCAAAAAGGCGCGACCCACCGAGCCACGCCAACACGATGTTTTGGGCCATCTGACTATGTGGTCCTGCAGCGGGACCGAGCGGTGACGCTGCGCGCCGACCGAGGAACTCGAAAGAGAGATCGATGTTGTCGTCAGGCTTCCAGAACCGCGCCGTCGGCAAGTCGAAGATCCGCTTGCGGGTCTCCCACTCGTGTCCGATCCGTCCGAGCAACGTGCTCAACGACATCGGAGTGAGCGGCGGAGCCTCGTGCGTCATCCCCGCACTTTACAAACTGTAAAACAGCGAGCGCAATGATCTCAGACGGTGAATTCCGGCAACAACCACCTCACCAGCGCCCGCATTCTCAGCGATGGAGTGCGTTCAAGTAGCTGTACACGGTGATCCGGCTCATGCCCATTGCCTCGGCGACGTCTTCGACGGCGCGACGCAGCACGAACGCGCCCAGCTCGTCGAGTCGGCGGATCGCCTGTTGCTTGCCGGGTCGCGAGAGCGTCGGAAGCGGCGCTCCAAGCTCGGTTTCCACCACGGCGATGATGCGGTCGAGCGAACCGTGGATCGGAGGCAGTCGGACACCTGCCACGATGTCACCGTTCCAGATCAGGGCCACGTCTGATCCGGTCACGTCCGAGGCCCCGACGGTCTCTGCGCCGGCAGCGTCAACCAGTGGCCGCAACGCCACAGCGAGCGGATGCATTTCGGACACGCTCGAATCGTAGGCGCGATGCAGTCACTTGGTGCCAGGCACGAGTGAGTCGCTACGACTCGAGTGCACGGTGGAGGCGGACGGCTTGCTCGGCCGCCTTGGCGCGAACTTCGTCAGCGTCAACACGCGTCGCAACTCCGTCACGCAACGCCGGCTCGCCGTTGATATCGACATCAATCGCACGAATCGTGGGCGTGAACGCGACGTGCCACGGCTCAATTGTGGAATACGACCAGGTGACGCTGTCCGCCAATGCCTCGGGAAACAGTTCCCACCCGCTTGCCATCCACGACCAAGCAGCGTCGGGCGTCGCACTCACATCCTGGTCACGCTGTTTGACGTAGGCGAGCTGGAACTCAGCGAGCATGTCAGCGCCAATGCCATCGGTGCCGAGCGCAACGCGATTCGAAAAGCGCGCGGGATCGGCGTACCCGACCGAGTTGTTCATGTTCGACCGCGGGTTGTGCACGATGGTCCCGCGCAGACCGTGATCGGTCGGCAGGTGGACGCCATGGATCAGGAGCCACTCATCGCGAGTGAGATCGCGGATCCGATCTTCGACACCGATGTCGTCCGGTCCCTCGGCCACGTGGATGTGCACGCCGACCCCGTGCCGTGCAGCGAGGTCAGCGGCAGCTGCAAGCGAGTCATCGCTGCACGTGAACGCCGCATGCACACCGACCATGCCGGTGCGCAGTCCCGATTGAGAGGCACCGGCGGCGGCGAGCTCAGTCAGGTATCGATCGTTCTCGGCCAGTCCCCGCGCCGCGCCATCGACGCCATGACGGTCGGTGATCCCATAGTTCGTGTTGATTCTCACGCCGACCTCGTTGACCGCGTCGGCGATGACCGACAGCGACCCCTCGATCGCACGGGGCGACTCGTGGTGATCGATGATCGCGGTCGTTCCCGCTTCGAGCGCGTCGAGCGCACCAAGCTTTGCCGACCACTCGATCATGTCGAGGTCGAGCGCTGTGTCGAGCCGCCACCACACGTTCTCGAGGATCTCAAGAAAGTTGGCCGGAACCTTCGGCGGCGGCGGCATGCCACGAGCGAGCGACGAGTACAGGTGGTGATGTGCACACACCAATCCCGCGGTCACCGCGGTCACGTCTTCGTCCATTTCACCACGGGATGAAGACGGACCGGTTCGGCCGCAGAGCGATGGCTCTCAGGTCCAAGCAGTAGCGCGTTCACGGTTGCTCTCGTTGATCATGGGGAGTTCGTTGTGCCAATCGCCGGAGTGCTGGCGAAGAGCCGCAGCAACGGCACCGGCCGTGGGCACCAGGCCGATTTCGCCGACGCCCTTGATGCCGTACGGCGAGTCAGGCTGAGGCGACTCGACCAAGATCACGTCCACCGACGGCATGTCCTTCGGTCGGATGATGTCGAGACTCTTCAGCGTGGCATTCGTCGGTCGTCCGCTCTCGTCGCACGGGAACCCTTCGCTCAACGCATAGCCCAACCCCATGTGCACCGCCCCTTCGATCTGGCCTTCGCACAACATCGGGTTGACCGCTCTACCGACGTCGTGCGCAGCAACCACGTTCTCCACAGTGCCGTCCTCAGCGAGCACGACCACCTGCGCCGCGTAGCCGAACGTCGAGTGAATGATCGGGTTCTCGATGGCTTCGCCGGCCGCCTTCGCAGCCTCGATTTCGCCAAGCGAATTGGTCCAGTCGACGCGATATTCACCTTCGTAATCGATGCCGATTTCGCGACCTCCCGCAATGGCCGCCTCACAGGCGGCCTTCACCGATCCGGCACCCATCAGGGTGCCGCGACTTCCGGTGGTCTGCCCGGCCCCGAGTTCACGCGTCGAGTCAACGATGACTTCGATCCGCTCAGCGTCGATACCGAGCTCTTCGACTGCAACTTGGAGCGCCACGGTATGCACCCCCTGGCCCATTTCGGTCCAGCAGTGCCGCACCTCAACCTTGCCCGGCTCGCCGTCAACGGGCGCACGGAAGTGCACGACCGCCTTGGCAATCTCCTTGAAGCCATTGCCCAAGCCCGAGTTCTTCAATCCGAGACCGAGACCCACGGACTTGCCTGCCGCCATCGCAGCGTCGTAGGCCGGCTTGACGGCATCAAGGCATTCGCGGGCGCCCTTGCAACCGTCGTCCATGACCTGTCCGGGGCCCCACGTGACGCCGGGCGTGACCACGTTGCGGTCGCGGATCTCCCAACCAGTGATCCCGAGTTGCTCGGCGAGCCGATCGAGCACGCCTTCCATAGCGAACTGCGCCTGGTTGGCTCCGAAGCCCCGAAAGGCACCGCACACGGAGTTGTTCGTCCGTGCAGCAATGGCCTCGACGGCCACGTTGCCCACGACGTAGGGCCCCGTCGCGTGGCCGGCCGCCCGTTCGAGCACCTTCATGCCGACCGATGCGTACGGTCCCGAGTCACCGATCATCCGCGCCTTGATTGCCGTGAGCTTGCCATCAGCGTCACAGCCGGCTTGGTACTCCATCCGAATCGGATGACGCTTCGGATGCATCAGCAGCGATTCTTCGCGTGACAGCGTGATCTTCACCGGACTCCCGGTGTGCCATGCCGCCAGAGCAGTGTGGGCCTGATTCGACATGTCCTCTTTACCGCCGAACGCCCCTCCGTTCGACACCAGTTCAGTCGTGATGCGTTGTTCGGAGATCCCCAGCATCGCCGCGATGTCGTTGCGGTCATCCCAGATGCCCTGGCCGCCGGAATACACGTACAACGACCGGTCGTCACCGTCGCCCGACGGGACGGCGAGCGTCGATTCGGGCTCCAGGAACGCGTGCTCGATGCGTTGGGTCTGGAACGTCTCGGTCACCGTGAATGCGGACTCGGCGAGCGCTGCATCGACGTCGCCACGGCTGTACGCGGACGTGGACAGCACGTTGCCATCGAGTTCCCACACGGCCGGCTCGTCGGAGTGAATCACGCGCACCGGATCAACCATCGGCTCGTGAATCTCGTACTCGATCACAACGAGTTCGGCGGCAGCCCGCGCGATTTGGCGCGTCTCGGCAACGACCACGGCGAGCACGTCACCGAGATACGAGGTACGTCCACCCTCGGGGATCATGACGGGCCAGTCCTTGTGGATGATCCCGACGCGGCGCGCCGCTGGAATATCAGCAGCAGTGAACACACCGCGCACACCATCGACAGCGTTGGCAGCTGTCGCATCGATCGACCGAATGTCAGCACGCGCATGATCAGTCAACCGCAGGGCGCCATGCAGGCAGCCCTCGGGGTTCATGTCATCGATGAAGTCCCGGATACCGATCGACAGTTCGCGACCCTCGTACTTTGCGCCGCGCGTGCCGACGCCCTTCGGCTGCACGACGACGGGCACGTTGTCCTGAGCGAGCGCCTCGACGGCATCGAGCACCTTGATGTAGCCGGTGCAACGACACAGGTGTGCACCGAGGTGGCGCGACGCCTGTTCGCGGGTCAGGTTGGTCCCGTTCTTGTCGATCAATGCCTTGGTCCGCACGACAATGCCGGGCGTGCAGAACCCGCACTGCAACGCACCGCACGCCGCGAATGCGTCGGCCATACGGTCGACCTCGGCTGGATCCATTCCCTCGAGGCTGACGACCTCGGAACCGGCGACCTTCTCCATCGATGTCTGGCACGACACACGTGCCTTGCCGTCAATGAGCACGGTGCAACAACCGCACTGACCCGTCGGTGAACAGCCATCTTTGGCCGACGTGATGCCAAGCTCCTCGCGTAGCGCGGCGAGTAGATGCGGATGATCGTCGCGAGCCGTGACCGTCTCGCCGTTCAGAATGAATTCGCTCATGTTGCTCCCGGAGTGGGGTTCAAGTTGGTGATCAGGCTGTACGTCTCGGGCCGCCGATAACGGTCGAAGTCAAACAAGGTCTTCTTGTAGCGCTCGCACATGTCAAGGTCGCAGCGCGCCGTGACCAACTCGTCGCCGATCGTCGTCGCCTGCGCCACAACTTGGCCGGATGGCGCGATGATCGCGGTCTGGGCCAAGGACTCGACGCCTTCTTCGATCCCGCCTTTGGCGACGCCGACGACCCATGTGCCGTTCTGGTATGCACCCGCCTGCATGACGAGGTGGTTGTGGAACGCCTGCAATGGATTCTGCGACGGGTCCGGCGCGTAGTTGAGCGGCGTGTTGTATCCGATCAACACCATCTCGACGCCTTGCAGCCCCATGACGCGATACGTCTCGGGCCAGCGACGGTCGTTGCAGATCGCCATGCCGAAGACGCCGCCGAACGCCTCATGCACGTCGAAGCCCTCCGGTGACTCTTCGAAGTAGCGCCGCTCGAGGTGCTGGAAATTCCGCCACGGCTCGTGGTTCTCGTGGCCCGGGATGTGGACCTTGCGATACCGGCCGACGATCTCGCCCTCCCGGTCGACGAGGATGGCCGTGTTGTAGCGGTGCTGCGTGCCATCGCCCTGCGGGTCGTTCGGGTCAGTGAGCTCGGCGTACCCGAGATGGAAACCGACCTTCAGGCGCTTCGCCTCATCGAAGAGCGGTTGCACCACAGGGTTGGGCATCGCCGTTTCGTAGTAGCTGTCGAGTTCGGTGGTGTCGCCAGCAATGCCCGCCTCATCGCCCTCGTCGAGGAACCAACGGGGGAAGAATGTGGTGAGTGCGAGTTCGGGAAACACGACGAGTTCGCAGCCATGCTCCGCACCTCGACGGAGCAACGTCAACAGTCGCTCCACAACTTCGGCGCGCGTGTCATCGCGAGAGATGGGGCCCAGTTGGGCCGCACCAACGACAATTTCTCGGGTCATCCGAACTCTGTTTCTGCAAGTGTGAGCATGGTCTGGAGCAGCACGTTGGTGCCTGCCTCAAGATCTTCCGGCTCGGTGTACTCGGTCACGTTGTGGCTGATGCCGTTGACGCTCTTGGTGAAAATCATTGCCGTTGGGCAGACACGAGCGAACATCTGAGCGTCGTGACCAGCCCCCGATGGCATACGACGCGAAGACATGCCGAGTGCCCCCGCCGAACGCTCGACGATGTCGATGACCTGCTCGTCGAATTCGACCGGCTCGAATCGCGCCAGCATTCGCGTCTCGACGCCAACACCTTCGGCTTCAGCCGTCGTGGCGACGAAACCTCGAAACTTGGTTTCAGCTCGCTGCAGCGTGTCTTCATCGGTATTGCGCAAGTCCACGGTCAGCGTGGCAATGGACGGCACCACGTTGACCAGGTTCGGCACCAACGTGATGGCACCCACGGTGCCGACCTGAGGTTCACCGAACTCGCTGGTGAGCTCGCGCACCTGAGCTGAGATGCGGGCCGCGACGTACCCGGGGTCATGACGGAGACGCATCGGAGTGGTCCCCGCGTGGCATGACTCTCCGTTGAGCGTCAGTTCAGTCCATGAGATGCCCTGGACACCTTCAACGACCCCGATCGTGACGTCTTCATCTTCCAACACCGGACCCTGCTCGATATGCAGCTCAACGAAAGCGTGCGGTGCGGGACCCGGCAGGGGTGCCGGGCCGGCGTAGCCAATCCGTTCGAGCTCGGTGCCGAACACAGCGCCGTTGGCATCTTCGATCAGGAGTGCGTCCTCGACGGCCATACCGCCGACGTAGACCAAGCTGCCGAGCATGTCGGGCGGAAAACGAGCCCCTTCTTCATCACTGAAGAAGCCAACAGCGAGTGGCCGGGTGAGCTCAAGTTCGCCGCGTTCACGGGCAGCAATGACGGTCTCGATCACTTCAAGCCCGCCGAGCACACCCAGATTTCCGTCATATCGGCCGCCGGTACCGACCGTGTCGATGTGCGAACCGGTCATGACCGGCGCGACCCCATCGAAGCCCGGCATGGTGGCAATGACGTTGCCGATGCCGTCGATCGAGATCTCGAGGCCTAGGTCGCGCATCCAGGTAACAACGAGATCGCGACCCGCACGATCTTCGTCCGTGAGCGCGAGCCGAGCACAGCCGGTCGTGCCGTCGATCGCTCCGATCTCGCCGAGCGCCATCAATCGCGAGACCAGCCGGTCACTGTCAATCCGCAGACCGGTGGTCGCGCCAGCCGCACTGGGTTCGGGGTCAGCATCGATCACGGTGCCGACAGTACCAAACGAGCTTTACAAAACGTCAAGCACCGGACTCTCGGGCGCTGCCATGTACGGCGGTGTCACACCCGCTCGGACACCGTGGGTACCCTGCGTCCATGGCCGACGCACATCTCGAAATCCTGGTGGAGCCGTTCCGCGAGAACGACCCGGGCCCGCACGTCGCTGCAGTCCTCGACGCTGCGGCCGCAGCCGGTCTCACCGCCGACATGGGGCCGTTCGCAACGACAATCGATGGCGACGTCGATCAACTCGCCGGCGCCATCGCCGACATGATCCGGGCCGGTTTTCGCAACGGTGCCACGGCGCTGCAGATGCGCATCGACGCCACCTGAAAATCCCTGTCAGTTGACGCGGGTGAGGATGCGGAGCGAGCCGGTCGCGGCGCGCTCGACAAATCGACCGGACTCAAGAGCCGGTAGGTAGATCTGCTCGTACGGCGGCCGCCCACCATCGGCAGGGTCGGGGAACACGTCATGAATGGCCAGCGTGCCGCCGACAGCGACATGCGGAGTCCATCGTTCGTAATCGCGGCGAGCCGGTTCTTCACCGTGACCGCCATCGATGAAAAGAAAACACAGCGGCGTGGCCCACGATGCGCCGATGCGCGGCGCCCGGCCAATGAGGCCGATCACCGCGTCTTCGAGACCAGCGTCGTGGATCGTTGCGCGAAAGAAGGGCAGGGTGTCCATCTTGCCGACGCGCTCGTCCACCACTTCGGCATCGTGATGTTCCCATCCGGACTGGTTCTCTTCTGACCCACGGTGATGATCGAGGGCGTACAGCACCGTTCCCGCCCGCTCGGCGACGTCGCCCAGCCACACGGTTGAGCGCCCGCAATACGAACCGAGTTCGAGCATTGCCAGATCGGGGACAGCCGTTACGGCCTCCATCGCGGCAACCCACAACGCGTCACCCTCATCTTCCGGCATGAATCCTTTGGTCGACAGCGCAAGCGAACGACGTGGCTCGGTCAACTTCACCAAGTGTCCCAATGAATGATCGTGTCAGGGTCAGCGCGGCCAGCGGGCTTGAAATCGGTGCCCTTCGTGTAGGCGATCGGCGTCAGGCATGCCTGCTGCACTTCGTCGTACGGAATGCCGACCACGTCAGCAATCTGTTGCTCCATCATCAGACCGACCGTCGTCCAACACGTCCCGAGGCCACGGGCCCGCGCTGCGAGCATGAAGCTCCACATGGCGGGCAGCACATTGCCCATCGACGAAGCTGCCCGCATCGCGGGCACGTTGTCGAGTCGGCCAGCTTTCGAGCACGCAATCACCAGCACCGGCGCATCACCCATGTGTTCAGCGAGGTACTCCGCTGAGTCGGTGACGCGCATCTGCTGCGCCTGTGCCTCCTCCGTCTCTTTCTTGATCGAGCCGGCGTACACGCCATCCATCGATCGGTAGACGTCGAAACACTGCCGGTAGATGTCGCCGATCGCCTGCCGCTTCGCTTCATCGCGCACCACGACGAACTGCATGGTCATGTTGTTCGAACCCGACGGGCTCTGCATCGCCATCGCGACACATTCACGGATGGCGTCATCGGGCACGGGCCGATCCATGTCGAGCCGCTTGCGGACGGCACGCGTGGTCGACAGCAGTTGGTCGGAAGTGAGATCGAGTTGCTCCATTGACCAAATGTAGGCCCGCCACTCCCCCTCCAGCTTGGTCGGCCATTTGATCCCGCGAATGGCCAACGGGTGGGCGAGCGAACCGACTGTAGGAACAACGTCCGCTTCTGGGCCGCGGCATGGCAACCTGGGAGCGCAATGAGCGACGACGCGGCGACTGACCCACATCCTGACGACCACCAGGCAGCGCTTGACGACCTGGTGAGGTTGCTTGATCTCGAAGTGATTGAGGTCAACATGTTCCGCGGGGTGTCAACCGATGAGAATCGGCAGCGCGTCTTCGGCGGCCAGGTCGCTGGCCAAGCCCTGGTTGCCGCTGCTCGCACGATCGAGGAACCGGGGCGGATGGTGCACTCGCTCCACGCCTACTTTTTGCGTCCCGGCGATCCGAAGACGCCGATTCTGTACGAGGTTGATCGCATTCGGGACGGGCGCAGCTTCACCACACGCCGCGTCGTGGCGATCCAACATGGCAAGGCGATCTTCAACCTGCAGGCCAGCTTCCACAACGAAGAGCCCGGGCCCGACCACCAGGTCGACATGCCGACGGGCCTCGCCAGTCCTGATTCGCTCCCCGACTTCAGGACACGCATGGCTCCGTACGCCGACCAAATCGGCGACTGGTACGACCAGCCGCGTCCAATCGATGTCCGTTACGTCAACGGCGACCCGATGTCGCGAAAAGGGAATCCTTCCTCGACGCAGCAAGTCTGGCTCCGCGCCAACGGTGAGCTTCCCAACGACCCGGTGCTGCATGCCTGCATCGTGACCTACGCGAGCGACATGACGTTGCTCGACACCACGGTGCTGCCATTCGGATTGGCGTGGGACAGCCCCGGGATGCAGATGGCGAGCCTCGACCACGCGATGTGGTTCCACCGGCCGTTCCGCGCCGACGAGTGGATGCTGTACGACCAGGTCGCACAGAGCACCACCTCAGCGCGCGGCTTGGCGCGCGGCTCGATCTTCACCTCCGACGGTCAACTCGCCATCAGTGTCGTCCAGGAGGGACTCACGCGAGTAGGTCGATCGTGAGCCGACGGACTGTCGCCGGCGCCGCACTCGGCGTCGCGCTGCTCCTCGCTGGATGCGGAGACGGCAGTGGCGATGGCGATGGCGAAAACTCCGGAGCGAACCCTCCGAACGACCCGGCGGCAACCTTTGCCACGGTGCCCGACACTGTGCTTGACACGACGACCCAGACAGCCTCGACCGACGCTGGGCCGGTGCCGACCACGACGATTCCGCTCGAGCCCGCAGCGAACGTCGACCTTCCCACCGCGTCACCCGAGGAATTAGCAAACGGTCCCTCGACCACGGTGGCGACCGGGCCACTGCCGGTTCCATCCGTCGAGCTCGTCGAGGTCGCCGAATTCGACACGCCCGTTGAACTCACGACTCGTCCCGGCGATGTCCGGAGTTTTGTTGTCGAACAGGGAGGCCGGGTGTTGGCCTTTGACGATCTGTCGACCGAGGTCGTACTCGACATCACCGACCGGACGGCTGCGAACGGAGAACGAGGGTTGCTCGGTGCGGCATTCGATCCTGCTGCAGATCGCGCCTACGTCCACTACAGCAACGAATCCGGCAACACCGTGGTGGCCGAGTACGCAATCGACCCGGTCACTGCCATCTTCGATGTCGAGTCCCGCCGGGAGGTCTTGACCGTCGAGCAGCCATTCGGCAATCACAACGGTGGCGAGTTGGCGTTCGGACCTGACGGCTATCTCTACCTCGCACTGGGCGACGGCGGGTCTGCCGACGACCCGGAGCGCAACTCGTTGGCGCTGTCGAGCCGTCTCGGCAAGATCCTCCGCATCGATCCGCAGCCGACGGCCGACGCGCCATTTGCCACGCCGCCCGACAATCCGTTCGTCGACGCCGAGGGCGCCGACCCCACGATCTGGTCGCTTGGCCTCCGCAATCCGTGGAAGTTCTCCTTTGACTCGCTCACCGGCGACTTGTGGATTGCTGATGTTGGCCAAGGCGACATCGAAGAGATCAACCTCGCGCCGGCAATCAGCGGCCAGGGAGCTGGCAAGGGACTGTCGTTCGGATGGAGCGCCTTCGAGGGGTCAGAACGATTCAACACCGACCAGGACGATGCTGGACACACTGGGCCGGTCGTTGAATACCGCCACGACGATGGCAACTGTTCCGTCAGCGGCGGCGCGGTCTACCGCGGCGACGTCATCGAGGATCTCTTCGGCTGGTACGTCTATGGCGACTTCTGCTCGGGACGAATTTGGGGGTACGACCCCACGTCTGAACCGGGCGCACCGATCGTTGTTGACCTCGCTGAACTCGCCAACCTCACAGCCATTGCCGTTGGCGGCGAAGGTGACCTGTTCGCCGTGAGCAATACCGGCACCGTCAGCCGCTTCTCCCCGGCCTGATCCCATTTCCAGCCCGCTCCCAGCCGTTTGTGTGCGAATTTTCGCGGAACGGTCCGCAAAAATCCCCACGCAAACGGGAAAATGAGAAAGGGAAAAGGGAGTGCGAGGGAAGGGAGCTTCAGCCGACGCGTTCGAAGTCGACGCGGCGCTCGGCGGGGTCGGCGCTGACCAACTTCACCTTGATGTCGTCACCGGGGTCGACGCGGCGGGCAGCGACCCGCGTCACGATTGCGGGGTCGCGGACTTGGATCCGAGCACCGCGATCATCTTCGTCGGTGACGACAGCTTCGAACACTTCGCCTTCGCGCCCGTGGAGCACAACGGCCTCGGCAAGATCGATCGCAGCGCGGTCAACGCGATTCGCGCGACTGTCGCCTTGGCGCATCGCCTGCGGCAAGTCGATGAACGCCTGCTCGGTCTCCGCTGACACTCGGTCGCCGTTCGCGACGGCAAGTGCCGCATCGATGACGTACCGGTCAGCCAGTCGACGCAGAGGCGCCGTCACGTGACTGTAGGTCGCAGCAACAGCGGCATGCCAGGGCTTCACGTTGGGATCGAACGGCTCGTACGCGGCACCACCGCTTGCTCGCCGAACCGCCAACTGGAAGGCCGAGGTCTTCGGGTCGCCCGCAGGAAGCGACTGCTCGAAGTCGGATAGCGCCTGGGCTTTCGGCCACTCGAGTCCGAATGCCCGAGCGGTGTGGCGGAGCCGACCAACCCTGCGTTCGTCGACCGCTGGCATCGTCCGAAAGAGGCCGGTACCAGCCGCATGCAGAGCGTCGGCGACCGCCATGTTGGTGGCAAGCGACATGGCGGCGTTCTGATTCTCGGCATCGTTGCGCGGCCGAAATCTCAAGTCGAATCCCCCGTCGTCGCGTCGAACGACCTCTTGTTCGGGCATCTGGATCCGATCGGCCCCGCGATTTCGCTCGCCAATCTCGAAGCGGCGCGCCAGTTCGGGAAAGGCAGGAGGAAGGTCTCCGGGAGAAACCGTCGAGTACGCGAGCTTTGCACGGTTGCGGATCATCGCTCGTTCGACGCCGTCAAGGGTGACCGACCCGTCTGGCGCAATGCGAACAACGAACACGACTGCCGGCTTGGGTGCACCGGGGAGCAGCGACCCAGCGTCTTCGGCAAGGCGCGGAGGATGCAGTCCGACTCGATCATGCGGCATGTACACGGTGACTCCACGCTTCCATGCCTCACGGTCGATCAGGTCGCCGTGTCGAACAAACCAACCGACATCGGCGATGGCATAGCGGAGGATGACGTCGGCATCGCTGTGGCTCCCCGCCAGTTCGATCGCGAAGGCCTGATCAAGGTCAGTGCTGCTTGCCGGGTCGAGCGTTAGGAACTCGACGCCGGTCCGATCGACGTGCGGCGAGTCCGACCCACCGAGCGGTCGCCGCGCTGCGACTTCCGCAGCATCCAACACCTCGGGTGGGAAGCTCTTCGGTACGTCGAACTCATCGATGAGCTGCGCAAACCCGTCGCGATAATCATCGAGCATCTCCGAAGCCAACCGCATCGCCAGACCATACGCCCATGTTCACGTGGGCGACATGGCGCGCGCCTGGAGCCTCTGCCATTGCTCGGCGAGGAGTTCACGCCACACCGCGAGCAGCGAAGCTGCCTCGCGTCAGCGCCGAGCGCCCATGAACATGCCCTTGAGCGCTTCGTAGTGCTCGATGACATGTCCAGCGCCGAGCACAACTGCCTCCAGCGGCACGTTTGACATCTTCACGGGCACCTTCGTCTCGCGCTCAATGCGCTCGGCGAGGCCGCGCAGCAGCCCACCGCCACCCACGAGATACATGCCGCGCACCAGGAAGTCTTGCGACAGCTCGGGCGGCGCCTTCGACAGACACCGGATGACCGACGCCACGATCGAAGAGATGACGTCTTCGATCGCGAAACGCACCTCTTCAGGAGTGAGTAGGACGGTCTTCGGTAGCCCGGTCATCAGGTCGCGACCGCGCACCTCGGCCTGATTCTCATCGAGCGTCGGATGGGCCGAGCCGATCGCGACCTTGATTTCTTCCGCTGTCCGTTCACCGATCGCGATGCCGTGCTCGCGTCGCACGTAGTTCTGGATCGCCGCGTCGATGTCGAACGAGCCGACGCGAACAGCTTCGAGGGCCACGATGCCGCCCAGGCTGATGACTGCGGTCTCACTCGTCCCCCCGCCGATGTCGATGACCATGTTGCCGACCGGTTCGTCGATGGGCAGATCGGCACCGATCGCGGCGGCCATCGGCTGCTCGATCAAGTTGGCATCTGCAGCACCTGCTCGGCGAGCGGCGTCGGTCACGGCGCGTCGCTCGACCTCGGTAATGGCCGAGGGGACACAGATGACCACTTTGGGGCGGGTGAAGCGGCTGACTCCGACACGCTGCAACAAGAGTCGAATCATCCGTTCGGTGATCTCAAAGTCGGTGATGGCACCGCCCCTCAGGGGCCGAACCGCCACGATGTAGCCGGGAGTTCTCCCGATCATCTGCCAGGCTTCGCGACCCGTGGCGAGCACTTCACCGGTTTGCCGGTTGAGCGCGATGACCGACGGCTCGTTCAAGACAATGCCGCGGCCCTTCATGTAGACCAGCGTGTTGGCGGTGCCAAGGTCAATGGCGAGGTCGCGTGCCATCAGTTGCTCACGTTGACAATCGAATGACTGTTCATTTCAGCGACAGTCTGGCGCAGATCGGTCACCCGAACGAGCACCCTGCGCCAGGCTGTTGCAACAAACGCCGTCACGCGACGTCGCCGTCGTCGGCGCGCTCGTCGCCGTCCGAGCGTTCGGCCGACTTCACCTGATCAACGGTGGGTTTGCGTGCCTCGGGTGACAGGGCATTGATCTGCCGACGAAAGGAGTCAACGCCGTCGTTGGCGGCGCGACTGCGGAGTCTGAGACCAAGCGCCACCGCAACGACCACAATGATCGCGACGATCAGAATGATGATGCCCGTGCTCATGTGGTTGCTCCGACCGACGCAGGGTCGATGATGTCGTGTGCGCCGGTACCCCAGTCGGAGCCGTCGGCCCAGACTTCGTGTTTCCAGATCGGCGCCGTCTCTTTCAGCGCGTCGATCGCAAAGCGGGCTGCTTCGAACGCGTTCGGGCGATGGGGCGCCGAGACAACCGCAATCACCGACGACTCCCCGATCTGCAATTGACCCGTCCGGTGGATCAACACGACGCGACCGACGTCAGGCCAGCGCGTGCGCAACTCGTCGCCGATTGCCGCAAACCGCTGTGCCGCCTGCTCTTCGTAGGCCTCATACGTGAGGTACTCAACGCCGTCTCGCCCCTCGGCATGGTTGCGGATCGTGCCGCTGAACAACACAACGGCGCCGCAATCCGGTCGAACAGACCACGAATACGCGTCGCCAATCGGCAGTTCCTGATCAGTCAGGCCGTACCAGTTGTCACCGTTTGCCGGGGCCTTCACGGCGATCATCGTAGTCGTCGTGCTCGGACCGTCAGGTCGCTGCAACACATTTGACGCCACTTCGTTACCTGGTCAGCGAGCCGACGCCGCACGCCTGGGTCAACCTTGCGACCGGCTGCCCCCACCAGTGCCCGCGATCAGCCAGCGAAAACTGGGCACTACAGTCTCATTCCCGTGGACAGTGCACCGCTTCCCCCACACGAACGTACGTGGCGACATCCCTCAGAAATGGGCGCGCCCGTCGCCGTGCCCGAGGCCACTCGCAGCACGCGAGCGATGGCAGCCATGGGCGCCACGGTTGCCGTTGCCCTGGTCGCTGCCTTGGCCATCACGTTGACCCCTCGGCAGACCACAACCACCACCGCCATCTCAGCAACGACGGTGCCCGCGGCGTCAGCGCTGCGCGATGCGGCCGGCACGGCAGTTCCGACGGCGGAAACGATTCGGACGATCATGCTCTCCGGCGCGATGGCGGTTCCGAATGCCATTGCCGACGTTCCGTCGGCAGCGTTTCGCTCGACGCCCGGCGACGGGAACACTGAGGTTCAGGCCGTCCTCCCGGACCTTCACGACCGAGTCATCGTGTTGACCGAGCAGTTCGCGTACTCAGTTGCCTGGCGCGACGTCAGCCGGCTCAACCTGACCGAGACCGCCATCGTTGTCGATCATGAGGGCACGATCGTCGGTCACCTCGACGCCGGGCGACTGATCGTCAGCCACGACCTGCTCGTCGGCGCGTCGATCAGCCTCGACTAACCCACCAGAGCACAAACCACGACCTCACCGCTGGCGGCGTCGCCACCAGCGCCGGCCGACAACAATGCCGATGATGGCAATGAGCGACAGGAGCCCCACCCCGGCACCAAGCGCGAGCTCTTGACGACGCTTCGGCGAAATCATCGTCCACCAGCGCGCTTCTGTGCCCTCGACGTAGGCCTGCTCGTTCGTCACCGTCGGACGCCAACCTTCGGCGACCAAACGACCGTTCGACACGACCCACGCCTCATGCGTATACGAGCGCAGACCCGGAGGAATTGGGCCCCGCTGAAATCGCCAGCGCAGGCTGCCAAGCACCTCAGAGGCTCGCTCTGGGAGCGGCAACCGCGGACCTTCGCCGGACAACGCACGCACGCGCTCGCCCGCAATCCAGCCGTCAGGCGCCACATTGAAGACGCCGTCGAGTCGCTGCTGGACCGCAATGACGATTGCCGCCGCGAGGTCATCAAGGTGCACGTACTGCGATGGCGGGTCGTCTTCGGCGAACCGCTTACCGAGTCCCGAGACCAGCGCGCCGGCAAGGCGCGAGTTGCCGTCGCCTGCGAGGGAGATCGCGGGACGAAGCACGCAGGTGCGACGGCCGCTTCGGCTGCGTCGCCACTGTTCAACGAGTTCCTCAGCCGATGCGAGTTGCCGTGCGAACACAAACTCATTGTCGGGCCGAAGCACCGTCTCTTCGGTGAGTGGAAACGAATTGTTGGCGTTTGCCCCGTACACCATGGCCGACGAGACAAACACCACTTGGTCGGCCACCAATTCGTCGGCAATCGACAGGGTGGTTGTTGCGAACTGTGTTGCACTTGCGCGATTGATGGCCAGCCAGTCGTGATCACTGCTCGCCATGTCAAGCACGACGTCGGCAGTGTCGCCCTCCAGCCCAGTGATATCGCCGGTTGTCTCGAACACCGTGACATCGCCCAGCGACTCGAGGCCGGCAACGACGCGCCGCTGGAGTGGGCCAGTCGTGCCGGTCAGGACAACGGTCAGCGAGCCCGAAAACGGCTTGGTGGCGCGTGGGCTCCTGTGCGCGGCTCCAGCACCAGCCGCGGCAGCTTCAGCGTCGATCAGTGCACTCACGTCGATGACGATAGTGCGCGCCTCGGGTGGCGGTTGTGGTGTGGCGACTGACGGCCGCGGCGGCGAACCACCCGGGCGGCCGTATCCTCGTCGCATGGACGACGGCAACGACGACTCCATCACTCCGAGCGATGGCAGCGGTGAGGGTGACTTCAATCCCTTTGCAGGCATGCCGCTCTTCGGCGACTTGTCGAGAGCCCTGTCTGGGCAGGGCCCCCTCAACTGGGACGCTGCCCGCCAGTTCGCGCTGCTCGCGGCCAGCGGTGGCGACATGGCCGGAATGATGACCGGCGGGGGTGCTCCGACCGCCACGGCCAACATCGACCCGTCCGTCCGGATCAAGTATGCGGAACTCGCGAACATTGCGCGCCTGCACGTTGCCGATGTGATGCAACTCCCGGTCGCAAACGCCGACCCCGAGGTTGCGACTGCTGAGCAGTGGGCCGCACAGACCCTCGATGCCTATCGCCCGTTGTTCAATGACCTCGCAACGTCGCTCGGACAGACCGACGATGTTGCCACCGATGCCTCCGCTGACCCGATGGCGCAGATGATGGCCGGGCTCAGCAAGATGATGGCGCCGGCCATGATGGGCATGAGCGTCGGATCCATGGTCGGCGGACTCGCGCGCCGGGCGTTCGGCGTGTATGACCTCCCGATCCCGCGTGCGACGCCCGCGCTCGTCGTCGTACCACCGACGATCGACGCCTTCGCGGCCGAATGGGAGATTCCGCTCGACGAGATGCGGTTGTGGGTCATCGCACACGAACTGGCCGGACACACCCTGTTGTCAATCCCGCACATCGCTGAACACCTGCGCTCGCTCGTCCAGCGCCACGTCGGCGCATTCCAACCTGACGCGTCGGCAATCTCCGACAAACTCACCGGTCTCGACATGGATCAATCCGACCCAATGGCCGCCATGCAAGCCGCCTTCGGCGACCCCGAGGTACTCCTTGGCGCTGTCCGGTCCGACGAGCAGTTGGCAATGGAGCCACAACTCGATGCCGCAGTCGCTGTGACCATCGGCGTGATCGACTGGGTTGTCGATGCCGTGGCCGTCCGGATCATTGGTGGCAATGCACTCCAGATCGCCGAGGCAGTTCGCCGTCGTCGCGCCGACGCGTCACCTGACGATCTCTTTGTCGAGCGATTGCTCGGCATCCGACTTGGAGCGGATCAAACGGCTCGAGGCAAGGCGTTCGTGCAAGGCGTGGTCGACCGGGCCGGCGAGAACGGGCTCGCGCCGTTGTTCACTTCGGTCGACGCGATGCCGACCCCGAACGAGATCGAGGCGCCTGGCCTCTGGCTGGCCCGCGTCGCCGAGACCGACCTCGGTTAAGGCGCTGGCGACGTCGGGCATCGACCCGATTCGTGCCCACAACCAAGTTGACCAGTGTTCCCAGCGCCACGATGCCGACGATGAGGAAACCGATCGGGCCGGACACCTGAATCGCCACAGCGACGAACGCTGCAGCCGCCCAGGCGAACTGGAATTGTGTTTCGAACTTCGCAAAGGCCCGTCCCTGGTTGGCTCCAGGGGCATCGCGCTGCACGATGCTCTCAAAGCTGAGCCGTCCGATTGCTGCGACAAGATTCAACGCCCCGGCAAGCATGACGCCACCCATCGGGCCCCCGAGCAGCGCGGCGCCGATGCCAGCCGTGCCCACAATGGCCAACGCGCTCACCAACATCGTTTCTTCGCGCATCCGGTTCCGCAGGCGGGGTGCGATGGCATTGCCGACCATCGCGACGAGCGCCGAGACGCCGACAACAGCGGCAAACCACAGGGCGCCTTGATCCTGCTCTCGCAGCCAGAACGCCAGGTGGAAGAAGGTGAAGCCCACACAGGCGCGCAACACCGTCATCGTGATCGCGCCATTGTGGAGGCTGCCTGACCTCAGTTGCACCGACTCCTCACTGTCGACGGCGTGGGCAGCAATCACCTCTCGTGGCAAGCGGGTGGCGCTGAGGAACGCGCCGACGAAGATGAGTGCACCGTAGACCAGCGTCGCTGGCGCACCGATCGCCTTGAGAAACACCGCCGCTGGGACCACTGCGACCATGCCGGTGAGCCCGGCGATGAGACCGAGTTTCGAGTTGGCCTCAACGAGTTCGTCTTCTGACCGCACCGTCGACGGCACCAGTGCAGACTTCGAGATCACATAGCCCTTCTGGAGTACCAGGCTGGCGAACACGAGCGGGAAGAGGGCGAGCGCATCGATGTACTTCGCCATCAGGAGCAGCAGGACGACACGAATCACTGCGATGATCTGGATCACGAGCCGTCGCCCGCCTGCAGCCCGGTCGATCAGTGGGCCGATCAACGGTGCGACGAACAGGAACGGGGCAAAACCGATTGCAAGGAACAGCATCACGCGGGTGCGCGCTGCGGTGAGATCAATATCGAAGAACAGGGAGTCAGCGAGAGCGATGACCATCGCCGCGTCGCCGCCCATCATCAACGCGTGAGTGATCGCGAGGCGTCGGAACTTCGACGTCGCCGGCGCAGCGGCAGGTGTCCTTCGTTCCACTGGACACATAGTACGCGTCCAGTGGCCGCCCCTGGCGACGACGCAGGCGGCGACCGACTTGTGTTCTTTACGGGATGAGTCGCAACATCGGCTAGGTTCCTCGATTCGTATGGCCATTGCCGCTCAAGAACAGCCGACTCGCTTCGACATGCCGACATGGCTGCGCTCAGCGTTGGTCTTTGGTCTGATTTACACCTTTCTTGTCGGCGTGTCCGCCCTGGAAAAGGGCATCAAGATCATGGGCGAGGACACCCAGGAGAAGCTCTTCTCAAGTGTCGACAACCCGATCGCTGGCCTCTGCGTCGGCATCCTTGGAACCGTCCTGGTGCAGTCTTCATCGGCATCGACATCGATCATCGTCGGTCTGGTCGCAACCGGAGGCATCAGTGTCGAGGCTGCGATTCCCATGATCATGGGCGCCAACATCGGCACCACCGTGACCAACACGTTGGTGTCGCTCGGTCACGTCCGGCAGTCGAGTGAGTTCAAGCGGGCCTTCGCTGCAGCCACGGTGCACGACTTCTTCAACGTCATGGCGGTCGCATTACTTCTCCCGCTTGAGTTGCTGACCGGCGTCGTATCGAAGACGGCGACGTGGATGAGCGACCGGCTCGTCGGTACCGCCGGCTCGGAGTGGAAGAGTCCAGTCAAGACATGGGTCAAGAAACCCGTCGAGTGGATCGTCGACATCTGGGAGGCGGTCGGTCTGAATGGCAACGTCCTAGGAACCACGGTCGTCCTGACGGGCCTCGTCATTGTCCTTCTCTCGCTCACGTTCATCACCAAGAACATGCGCGAACTCGTCGCGGATCGTGTCGAGAGATCGGTCAACAATGTGCTCGGCAAGGGCTCCGGTTCGATTGCAATGTTGCTCGGTCTCGCCATCACCGTCGCCGTCCAGTCATCCAGCATCACGACATCAATTCTGATTCCACTCGCCGCCGCAGGGGTCCTTTCGCTGCGAAACGCGTACCCGGTCACGCTGGGAGCCAACGTCGGCACCACCATCACGGCCTTACTCGCCGCGCTGGCAGCATCGGTACCGGAGGCGCTCACGGTCGGGTTGGCGCATACGACGTTCAATGTCATGGGCATCGCCTTGCTCTACGTTCCGCGGTTCATTCGCTACGTCCCCGTCCAGCTCGCGGAGGGCCTCGCCGAAGTGGCGTTCCGACGTCCCGCGTGGGCCGTCGTGTACGTCATGACGGCCTTCATCGTCCTCCCCCTCATCGGCGTGGGCATATTCGGATGAGTCGCGATCTTCAAACCATTCGTTCCAACAATCGCGAAGGAGTCTTTCGATCATGGTGATGTCATTTTTCAGCAAGCGTGAGAGTGGTCTCGACCACATCGTTTCTCAATCGGTCGGCATGCTGGGTGACGCGCGCCACTCGTTTGACCTCGCGACGCTCGCATTGCTCACCAACACCGATACTTCGGCGGTCGATGCCGACATTCGCGAGACCGACGAACGCATCAATCACATGGAGCAACAGCTGCGTGCCGAATTGGTCGTGCACGTCACCGTGCAGGGCTCGTCAGACATCGGTTCCGTCCTCGGCATGATCCTCTTGCTCAAGAAGATTGAACGCATCGGGGACCAGGCGACCAACGTGCTCGACCTGGCCGAGAGCGGTGTCCGGCTGTCCGGCGAGCCTGACACTGAGGCAATGTTGGCAGAGCGCGGCCTCATCTCGACCATGTTCGGCGAGGCGGCCGACTTGCTCGGCGAACCCAATGCGGAACGCACCGAAGATTTCGCGACGCGCGTGCTCGCGCTGGTCGCTGAACACCAGGCAAAGATCGATGGCTACCTCCATTCAGATCGACCAGGCCGCGAAGTCGTGCCACGTGCCATCTATTACCGGTACTTGAAGCGCATCGTCGCCAATCTGCTGGGCATCGTCAAAACGGCCGCCGACCCGCTCCCCGCCTTCAGCGAAACCGACGACAAGGAAGACTGACCGCCCGCCCGGCAACTCTCAGACACTCTCGAACTCGCTGAGGATCAGACTGCCGAAGGTCGAGCAAACATCGGCCCGAGTTACTCACCGACATCAAGCGATCCGGGCTGACGCAGAGGTCCCCGACCTGACCGTCAGCGAGCGAATTTGTAGCCGAGGCCACGGATGGTGGTGATCAGGACAGGCTGGCTCGGGTCGGCTTCGAGCTTGCTGCGGAGCCGCTTAATGTGCACGTCGAGGGTCTTGGTGTCACCAACGTAATCATGGCCCCAAATCCGGTCGATGAGTGTTTCGCGTGGCAAGACCCGGCCGGCATTGACCAAGAGCAGGTGGAGCAGCTCGAACTCCTTCAGTGGAAGCGACAGATCGGCGCCATCGACGGTGACACGGTGTGCGTCGGGGTCGAGGACCACGGAGCCAACTTCGATGCTTTGGTTGCCCAGCCCGACAGTCGAGTCAGGCGTCGCGGGCGATCGCCGCAGCACCGCTCGCATCCGCGCAGCCAACTCTCGGATGCGATATGGCTTGGTGACGTAGTCGTCGGCACCCACCTCGAGCCCGACGACGGTGTCAATCTCGGCGCTCTTGGCAGTGACCATGATGATGGGGACCCGGCTCTTCTTGCGGATCTGCCGGCACACCTCGATCCCCGAGAGCCTCGGCAGCATCACATCGAGCAGCACCAGATCGGGCCCGACCGCGTCAAACTGTTCGAGCGCCTCGACGCCGTCGACGGCGACGTGCACCGTGAATCCCTCGCGCACGAGGCCGATATTGAGCGCTTCGACGAACGAAGGCTCGTCCTCGACAACCAGGATCACAGCCTCACTCATCGGGCATGCTCACTTTCTTTGAGATCGGCGCCGACGGTGGCTCACCGCCCGAGCCGGTCGGCACGTCGTCGCTCGTCACGAAGGCCGCTGGCTGCGCCGGTGGCGCAACGATCAAGCGCGAGGGAAGACGGAACGCAAATGTGGTGCCTTCCCCTTCTTGGGACTGGACCGACACCACCCCGCCGTGATTGTTCGCAACGTGGCGCACAATTGCCAGCCCCAAACCAGTTCCGCCGGTCTGTCGCGCCCGAGCTTTATCCACTCGATAGAAACGTTCGAACACGCGGTCGAGGTCGGCGGCAGGGATCCCGACGCCCTGGTCGACAACCATGACTTCGACCCAGCGTTCGTTCTGGCGAACACAAATCTGGACCAGCCCGCCAAAGTCGCTGTACTTGACCCCGTTCTCGACCAGATTGCCGATCGCGGTACTGAGCTGCGCCCGGTCCGCCCGGATCCACACCTTGTCCGGAGCTTCCATCGACTCAACCTCGACACCGCGTCCGTCAGCAACCATTCGGCCACGAGACACAGATTCTGCAACGACGGCGGCCAGATCGACAGCGTCATCAAGACGGTGACTCGATTCGATCTGCGAGAGCTCGAGAAGGTCATCGATGGTCCGTGCTGCACGGTGCGACTCGTCGACGACGCGACTCGACAACGTGTTGATGACGGTCGGGTCAGACTCGTCGGCGAGCATCTCGGCGAGCACGGCAATGGCACCGACGGGTGTTTTGAGTTCGTGCGAGATGTTGGCGACGAAGTCGGTGCGCATCGAGTCGATTCGCACGCGTTCGCTGATGTCTTCAATCGTTGCGACGGCTCCACCCTCAGGAATCGGCATGGCCTCGATGCTGAACGTCGTCTTCGGCGGGCCCTGTAGTTCGACGATGGCACCGGCGGGCTCACCGGACTGTGTTTGGGCGAAGAGCTGTTGCAGATGTGCATCGACGATTACGCCGCCGTGGGTACCGGTGAGGGCATCAGCCGAGGCGTTGCGATATGTGGGTTTCAGTGTTGTGTCGCACATGACGACGCCCATCTGCAATCGATCCACCGCGCTGCGCAAGCCCTGCGCGAGTTCCGCATCGGTTTCACGTTCGGCGTCGATCGGCCCCGTGATCGAGTGCGCAATCGAGCCGGTCCGTCGGCGACCATCGCGCGCTTCGCGAACGGCACGTTGCGCGACGATGATCCCTGCCACCACCCCGACCACAACACCGAGCAACAACGCGAGCAGGGGCGACACGTCAGCGTCTCAGCCACCGTCGGCCACGACGACGCCGTCGACCATCTCCGGCGGATCATTGTCACTCTCGGGATACGGGTGTTCCGGCACCCAGCCGTCGACGATGTACCGAACGCGGTCGCCGACATTGACCGCATGGTCACCGATCCGCTCGAAGAACCGTGCGACCACGGCGAGCTGCACGGCCACCTGCAGGTCGATGTTGCCTGCGGCGTGACTCTCGAAGATCACCTGGATGAACTGACGCTGCAGGTCATCGAGGTAGGAGTCCATGTCGTGCAAGGCCCCAGCCCGCGGACCGTCGAGGTTGAGGTACGTCTCGGTCGCCTCTTTGAACAGCACGGTGGCCTGATCGCCCATCTTCTGAATGACGCCCCGCAGGTTGGGATCGAGCTCGTGGCCGTAGATCCGGCGAGCTGCTTTGCAGATGTTGACGCACAGGTCTGCGGAGCGTTCCACGTCCGCGATGATCTTGATGGCCGACACGAGCGATCGGAGATCGGACGCGACGGGGGCCTGGAGTGCGATGCTCGTAAAACAGCGCTCTTCGAGTTCCACTGACTTCGCGTCGTACTCGTCGTCGCCGAGGATGATGTATTCGGCCGCCTCGAGGTCACCATCGAGCAGGATCTGCGTGGCCCGGGGCACCAACTCGGTGACACCTGCACTCATCTGCGCGATGCCTTGCCTGATCTCGGCGAGTTGATCGTGGAAGTTCGACCGCAGCTCGTTCATCAGCCGAACCTCCCGGTGACGTAGTCCTGGGTCTCCTGTTGCGCGGGATTCGAGAAGATCTTCTCGGTCGAATCCATCTCGATCAAGTTGCCCGGCTTTCCCGTTCCCGCGATCGAGAAGAAGCCGGTGCGGTTTGAGACGCGGGCCGCCTGCTGCATGTTGTGCGTGACGATGACGATCGTGTAATCGTTCTTCAGTTCGAGCATCAGTTCCTCGATCGCCAGGGTGGAGATCGGATCGAGCGCCGAGCACGGCTCGTCCATCAACAGCACGTCGGGCGACGTCGCGATCGCGCGAGCGATGCACAACCGCTGCTGCTGACCGCCAGACAGGCCCGATCCCGGCTTGTCGAGCCGATCCTTCACCTCTTCCCACAGGTTCGCGCCCTTGAGTGACTTCTCGACGAGGTCTTCACTCTCGGCGCGCTTCATCCGCTTCGAGTTCAGCTTGTGTCCTGCGATCACGTTGTCAAAGATCGACATCGTCGGGAATGGATTGGGTCGTTGGAAGACCATGCCGATCTTGCGGCGCACAGCGACCGGATCGACACCGGGACCGTAGAGGTCGTTGCCGTTGATCACGACGCTGCCGCGAACGTATGCACCCTCGATCACTTCGTGCATGCGGTTGAGCGAACGCAGGAACGTCGACTTGCCACACCCTGACGGGCCAATGAGCGCGGTGATCGATCGCGGGTTGATCGTCATGCTCACGCCTTCCACGGCGAGAAAGTCGCTGTAGTAGATGTCGAGGTCAGTGACCTCGATTCCGTTGCGAGTGTCGACGGCGACGCCGCCGGCAGCGGTCTCGGTCGGTGCCGGAGCAGGGATGTCGACGGACTCGGTCATGGACGCCTCAGTACGGGGTGCGGTGGACTCTTCCAGCGTAGAGGCCGTTGCGGCCAGATGGTTGTTGGAGCTCACTTGAGACCCTTCGGTTTCAGGATGGTCGAGAGGACACGGGCGATCGTGAAGAGAATGCCGACGATGATCACCAGCGACAGCGCTGCGGCCCACGCTCTGTCCTGGCCGACCTGCGGAGGGACGCCTGGCTGCACGTATTGGTAGTAGGTGTAGACCGACAGTGTGGTCATGCGCCCTTCGAACGGGTTCCAGTTGGTGTCCTGTGCGAGCCCGACCGTGACCAGCAATGGTGCCGTTTCGCCGATGACGCGGGCGACGGCAAGCACGACGCCGGTCAAGATGCCGGCGATTGCGGTCGGTAGCACGACCTTCACGATCGTCTTCCACTTCGGTACGCCGAGCGCATAGGAAGCTTCGCGGAGTTCGTTTGGTACCAGTCTGAGCATCTCCTCGCTCGCCCGGATCACGACGGGGGTCATCAACAGTGTGAGCGCGACTGCGCCGGCGAGGCCGGACCGGTGTCCGACGCCGGTCGACAGGGCCGTGAGCACGGGGATGCCGTCGAGGAAGACGAAGAATGCGTAGGCAAAGAGACCAGCGACGATAGAGGGAATTCCGGTCATCACGTCGACCAGTGCCTGGACGGCGCGCGAGAACCGGCTCGACTTCGAGCTGTATTCGACGAGATAGATCGCCGTGAACAACCCGAACGGTACCGACATCAGCGCGGTGAGCGCTGTCACGACGAGCGTGCCGACCACTGCGTGGTAGCCGCCGCCCTCGATCTCACCGAACACGCCACGCATCGTCTCGGTGTAGAACGTCGAGTCGAAGCGGTTCGACCCGCGCTCGACGACGGTCCAGACGACGGACACCAGTGGGAGCAGGACGACCAGAAACGCGCTCGTGACCATGGCGGTCGCGAGCCGGTCGGTCGCTTGTCGTTTCGACTCGACGCGGCGCGCCACCACGTAGGTCAAGAGCATGTACGCCAACAGCGAAACAACGATCCAGCGTGCCCAGTTCACGCTGCCGCCAGGCAACCACGTGAGAGCACCCAGCCCGATTGCTCCGAGCCGGACTGCGACGCTGACGGCACGCGTGTACACCCCACCGCGCATCGCGTCGTCGTCATCGGAATCGAACCGGGTCGGCTCGAGGGCGTCGGTCATGAGCGTCATCAGTCTGCTCCTGAGAAACCGGTACTCGAGATCTTGCGAGCCATCGCATTGACGCCGAACGTGATGGCGAACAGCACGAGGCCGGTGGCGATCAGCCGGTTGACCTCGAGGCCCGACGACTCGGGAAACGAGAGCGCGATGTTCGAGGCGATCGTGTTCGAGTTCTGGTTGGTGATCACGTTCCAGAAGTAGCCGTTGGCAGGGGCGAGGATGATCGCGACGGCCATCGTCTCGCCGAGCGCTCGCCCGAGACCGAGCATCGCACCCGAGATCACGCCGGACCGGCCAAAGGGCAGAACGGCCTGGCGGATCATCTCCCAGCGAGTCGCGCCGAGCGCGAGTGATGCTTCCTCGTGTAGTCGGGGCGTTTGGAGGAACACTTCTCGGGAGATCGCCGTGATGATCGGCAACACCATCACCGCGAGAACGATGCCGGCGGTCATCATCGTTCGGCCGCTCGTCGATGCCGTCGGCCCGAAGAACGGCAGGAAGGCCGCGTTGTCCTCGAGCCACGGATAGAGCGAATCGGAGAGAATCGGTGCCAGCACCGCAATGCCCCAGATGCCGTAGACGACGCTGGGAATCGCAGCGAGCAGGTCGACGAAGTAGCCGAGCGTTTTCGCGAGTCGCCTTGGCGCGTAGTGGGAGATGTACAGCGCGACGGCGACGGCGACCGGCGTGGCGAGCAACAGGGCGATCGCCGCTGCGTAGGTCGTCCCGAACACGAGTGGGCCGACGTAGGCGAGGAACGAGCGGTCGAACTCGCCCTCGTCCGCGGTGAACGTCGGCAGGCCTTCGGTGATCAGGAAGATCGCGACCGCGGCGAGCGTCACCAGAATCAAGGCGGCCGCGCCGAAGGACAGACCGCCGAACACCCGATCACCGAGACGGCTGATCGGTTGGGTGAACGAGGAATCGGCTTCGGCAGCCTGCGGAGGTGGGTTCTCGGTGATCGTCACGTGGTCAGGACTCCGGCGGAGAGGTGGCGGAATGAGCGGCCGGTGACTGCACCGACGCCGGTGGCGCCGCAGCCTGCTGCGGTGCCAACCGGCGTCGGTTCAGTGCACATTGGTCGGATGAGTCAGCCGGCGACGCTGATCTGATCGATCGACTCGAGGATCTCGGCACGGACCTCTGCCGAGATCGGTGCCGAACCTGCCGCGGCTGCGCCGTCGGCCTGTCCCTGCTCGGAGCCGACATAGGTCATGAACGCCTTGACGAGGTCGACCGTCTCCTGGTCCTCGTATTCGAGGCAGACGATGTGGTACGAGACCAGCGCGATCGGGTATGAGTCGGCCGTGTCAGGGTTGCGGTTCACTTCGATGGCGAAGTCGTATTCGCTGCGTCCGCCCGTGCGCTCGGAAGCATCGACGATTCGTCCCGCAGCCTCGGGGCTGAACTCGACGAACTCGCCAGCGACACCGACTGCGGCGGCCGGAAGGTCACCGATCTGGCTGGCATCGGCATACCCGATCGATCCCTCGCCGGCTGCGACTGCGGCGACGACACCACTGGTCTGCGGGGCGCCTTCGCCACCGCCCGGGCCGTAGACGTCCCATGGCTCGATGGGGCCGTAGGTCCAGATGTCGGGAGCCGTCTGCGCCATGTAGTCGGTGAAGTTCTCGGTGGTTCCCGAGTCGTCCGAGCGGTGCACCGGGTTGACCGCGAGGTCGGGGAACTCGATGTCGGGGTTGATCTCGGCGATTGCTGGGTCAGTCCAGTTCGTGATCTCATTGGCGAAGATGCCAGCAACGAGCTCCGGAGTCAGATTGACCGTGCTGCCCTCGATCGACGGGAGGTTGTACGGGATGGCGATCGGCGAGATGTAGTGCGGCAGGTTGATCGCGCCCTGGTCACCAGCGCAGCGGTCCTTGGACTGCTCGAACTCGTCGTCCTTCAGCGCGGCGTCGGAGCCGGCGAAGTCGGAGCCTCCCGAGAGGAAGGTTTCGCGGCCGCCGCCCGATCCGATGGGGTCGTACTCGACCGTGGCATCCGGGTTGGCAGCTTGGAATCCGGCCTGCCAGCCCTGCATGCCCGCGGCCTGCGACGAGGCGCCTGCGCCGATGAGGGTGCCGCTGGCCGAGCCGGTCTCCTCGGTGGGGGCCGACGTATCGCCGGTCTCCTCGG
>NZ_CAXCAM010000019.1:0-57880 GCF_963980585.1 uncultured Ilumatobacter sp. | reverse complement strand
GACTGGCTCGACTGGCTCGACTGGCTCGACTGGCTCGACTGGCTCGACTGGCTCGACTGGCTCGGGGAGCACGGTCGAGGTGTCGAGGGTCGTCGAGAAACCGAGCGCACCAGCGCTGCTCCCCCGCACGTCAGCAAGTTCCATGCGCAGCCGATCTCGTTCGGCCACGGCCGATTCGAGTTCGCTGCGCACACGGTCAGATTCGGACGCATCGATCGGCAACGTCTGCGGGCGAGCGAGGTCAGTGCGTGCTTTGAGGCTGCGCAGCAACCAGCCGACGATGCCTCCGGCCAGGGCCATCAGCAGACCCCAGAGGAAGAATTTGGCAAGTGTGTATGGCACGGTGTTCCTGTCGTTCGATGGCTGTCGTTGACGTGGGCTGTCGTTGGGTTGGGCAGTGGGGTGACGCGGGAAGGCAACTCAGTTGTCGTGACCGTTACGTCGCGCTGACGACAAACTCGACGCGCCGGCTGGCTGCTTTGTTCTCGACGCCGTCGGCGTCGAGGATCGGCTCGGTACCCCCGAAACCGACGATCGTCAGTGTGTCAGCAGCGATGCCTCTGACGATCAGCGCCTCGCGGACCGAACGAGCCCGTCCCTCGCTCAACGCCTGATTCGAGTCGGCGCGCCCGTCTGTGTCGGTGTGTCCTTCGACAACGATGGTGATGCCGCCCACGCGCTTGGCAACCGCAGCAACGCGATCGATTGTGGCCACGGATTCATCGCTGATCGTCGTGCTGCTCGGGTCGAACAGAATCGGGTCGTCCGACACCAGTTGGTTGAGGTCGGTTTCGACGACGACCGCCACGCCCGCATCGGCCACCGGACGTTCCACGAGGTCGATGGTGATCACCGCGCCGTCAATCAAGGACACCGCCTCCTCGAACTCGGCGCGATCTGCCTCGGATGCAAACGTTCCGCTCACCGAGATTCCTGCATCGAGAGTTTCTGCGGTCGCGCTGACAAGGTTCGACACCATCGCGGCGATGACCGCGCCCAGCTCGTCGGCGCGCTGATCGGACAGCGACGTGACCGAGTCGACGATCAGTTCGTCGATCACGTTCGACGGGTTGATCGTGTCGCTGGGTCCCGCCAGCAAGACCGCTCGTTGCTCCTCGCTTGCCACACTTCCGGTCAGAACGATCTGGCCGTCAGCAAACTCTGCGCCAGCCAGCGTCCCGGCCGGATCGCCACCGATGACGAGGCCGGCCGGAAGCAGCACGTGGTCGATGGCATGTACGACGCCGTTGGAGGCAACCAGGTCCGCTTCGGTCACCGCGACGATCGACGCTCCTGACGTGATCACCACGCCATCGCTGAGATCGACAGCGACGGTGGTGCCGTCGATCATCTCCAGGTCGCCCGCCGGAAGGTCAGCTGAGAGGGTTGTTCCGGCAGCGACATGGTGAGACAACACGGTGAAGAGCAACTCGGGGTCTCGGTCGAGCGCGCCGCTCACATTGGGGCCGATTGCCTCAAACGCCGCGTTGGTCGCCGCGAACACGGTGAAAGGTCCGTCGCCGGACAGCGTTGCGGCCAGGTCCGTCTCATCAAGCAGACCCGCCAACGTCGAGAACTGGGAGTCACTGGAAATCACGTCGGTGAGGAGATCGAGGTCAGATGAGGCGACCGTGGAGGTCGTCGTCGAAGCGGGCGTGGAGGTAAGGGTGGAGCCGTCCGCCTCGGTCGGTGCGGTTTCGGTATCGCCGTCCGGAGCAGCTGACGCGGCGCCTGTGGAATCGAGGCAGGTCTCATCAACTTCGATCGACGAGACGCCGCGCAGGTTCGCAATGGCCGCGACGACCTCGACGGGAATCGCCACCGCTCCGGCCTCGACGCATCTCAACTCGCCGTCCTGGCCAGAGAAGTGAGCGTCAACCGGGCCGACGCCTGCCTCATTGAGCACGTCGACGGTGCGCATTTCAAGGTCGTCTTCGACGCGATTGACAAAGATCGGACCGCCAACAGCAAAGACCGCGACCACGCCAGCTGCGCCCCACCCGAGGATGCGGCGACGGTATCGTTGGTACGAAGTCGGCCTGTCAGGTCGGGCGTTCATGGCGTTGAGAGATTCGCACGTTTCCGACGGGCAACGCAACGACACGAGCCGCTCCGACCAACGCGGCAACAACCCCTCACCCCGCCGAGAGCGAGACCACCAATGACCGATCTCCACCTTCGTCCGCAACTGATGGGCGGCCTCAACCGGCGCCGCTTTCTCGCTGGTCTCGCCGCCTCAGGTGCGTTGGCCGCGTGCGGAGGCTCCGACAGCGACGCTGAGAGTTCGGCCGACGGGGCAGGCGGAAACACCGACGCCGACCCGGGTGTGGCTGGCAATGGATTCACCCTCGTCCAGCGGTTCCCCAACAACGTGCAGATCCCTGGCGAGATCCGGATGCCGATCACGTTGTCCACTGGTGCAGCGGAGTTCATTCAAAATGGGCCGGCGACGTTGACCGCCCGTGTGCTCGACATTGACGGCAACCAGTTGGGTGACGCGATCTCAGCGGTCCGTCGAGATGTCGCCCCTGCGCCGTACTACGACTTCCGAACCACCATTGACGCACCCGGCTTTTTCGCCCTCGCTGTCGCCGGCGGCCCCGACGATGGTGCTGCCTTTCAGGTCATGGACCCCCGGGCAGTCGCTGTTCCGACACCAGGTGAAATGTTGCCCGGCTTCGACACACCGACAGTCGGTGACCCTCAGGGTTTCGAGGTGCTGTGCTCCCGAGCCCCCGAGCCATGCCCATTCCACGACGTGACACTGACCGAGGCACTCGCCGCGGGCCGCCCTGTGGCGTATTACGTCGGCACGCCGGCATTCTGTTCGACTGGGAGCTGCGCTCCCGCCCTGGAAGCCCTCATCGGGGCACAGGAGCGCTTCGCGGACACCTTCACCTTCGTCCACGCCGAAGTCTTCTCAGATGCCGCTGGCACGGCGATCGCACCCGCCGTCGCCGCGGTCGGCATGACCTATGAGCCTGCGTTGTTCATCACCGACGCCACCGGAACCATCGTCGAACGCCTCGACGCCGTCTGGGATCAAACCGAACTCGAAGAACGCCTCGCCCTCTCCGCTTGACCGGGTCCAGATCTCCCGCTCAGTGAAAGAAGGGAAACGAAAGAAGCCCGCGTCCATCGACGCGGGCTCCTCCAAGTCTTCATTGAGTTTTTCGAGTCAGGTTTCCGAAGTCACGGAAGCGAAGGCCGAGTTGAGCTTGCTCAATGAGAGCCGCCGCTGACGCAGAGATCGGGAAAGCTGGCTCAGGAAAAACTGGAGCCGCAGCCGCAGGTGCGGGTTGCGTTGGGGTTGGTGATCGCGAAGCCGCTCTCGTCCAACCCGTCCTTGTAGTCAAGCGTGGCGCCCTCGAGGAGCTGCGCCGAGGCCTGGTCGACCACGACACGGACCTTGCCGTCGTCGCCATAGCTGGTCTGGTTGTCGTCGGCGGCGATGTCGCCGTCGAAGAACATCTCGTAGGAGAAGCCGCTGCATCCACCAGGGCGGACGGCGACGCGCAGCGCCAGTTCTTCGGCGCCTTCGGCGGCCAGGAGCTGGCCAACCTTCTCGGTTGCGGTGTCGGTGAGTGTGATCATGTGACAGTCCTCCTCAGGAGCCATCTGACTGGTAGGTCAACTGGTGGTGCCACATTACCTGGACGAGACGGTGACTCGACAAGGTGTGCGGTTGGTCAAGGTACAGAATTCGTCAATCGTGGCGTCACCCAGGTCGTCAACGAAGCCCGCGACCATTCCTTTGTGTAAACCACAGACGAGGTCCGGATGTTCCCGAGCGAGGTCAGCAAATGGGCAGTGGCCGAACGAGATGACCGCACCGACATCGTCGCCGACTGCGTCGTTACGGGGGTCATCGGTGACGACCGGGTCGAAACCAAGCCGGTCAAGGTCACTGACCAGCGCTTCGAGGGTGGAACGGCTGTCGACATGCATCGCCGCGCGGCGAGCGCCTTCGTCGTGGCCAACCGCCTCGGCATCGCTGGCGCTGCCGTCGAGTCGTTGCGCCATCGACAGCACCATTCGAGCGAGCACCGAGATCGTTGGCGGCTCGAGGCCGAGTGCTGGGGCGTCGGCGGCCAACGAGTAGCGGTGTTGCGGCCGGCCGACGTCACCTCGGCCGCCGACTTCGACATCAACGAGGCCGACATCACGCATGCGTTCAAGATGGGGCCGCACCGTGTTCGCGTGAAGCGAAAGCGAGTCGGCGATCTCGGCGGTGATCAGCGGTCGGGGTGCTCGTGCCAACTCAAGGTAGATCGCGTAGCGCGTATTGTCGCCCAGCGTCTTCAGCACATCGAGTTGGGATGAACCGGCCACATGACGAGATTACACGGCCGGGGCCGGTAAAATGTCGCGATGAGCCGCACCATCTCCGGCAAGGCACCCCGCCAGACGTCGGGCCCCCCGCCGACCAACGACGAAGTGATCGAGGTACTCGGCTCAGTGATCGACCCTGAGCTCGGCGCCGACATCGTGTCGCTCGGCATGGTTCCCTCCGTGGTTGTCGCGGACGACGGCCTCGTCACGATCGAGATCAAGCTCACGATCTCGGGCTGTCCGATGCGCGCCGAGATCAAGAAAGAAGTCGAAGACCGCGTCGAACTGCACCCGGGCGTCTCGAAGGTCAAGATCACCTGGGGAGAAATGAACTCCGAGGAGCGCAGCCAGGTGATGACCAAGGCTCGCTGGAACGCTCGCGAGAGCGCTGCCGAGACCGAGGTGCCCGCCAACTGCAAGGTGCTCGCGATCGCCAGTGGCAAAGGTGGCGTCGGCAAGTCTTCGGTCACGGTCAATCTTGCGGCAGCGCTGGCATCGACCGGGCTCACCGTCGGCGTGCTCGACGCCGACATCTGGGGATTCTCTGTGCCGCGTCTCCTGGGCATCACCGATCGGATGGAGGCTCACGCCGTCGAGGGGCCTGACGGAGAAGCGGGCAAGCCAAAGATTTTTCCAAACGAGCGCGTCGTGGGTGACGGTCTGCTCAAGGTGGTCTCAACCGGGTTCCTCGTCGACGAAGAAACAGCCCTGATGTGGCGCGGCCTCATGCTCACCAAGGCCGTCGAACAGTTTCTGCGCGACGTGCAGTGGGGCGAGCTCGACTACCTCCTCATCGACATGCCACCGGGCACCGGTGACGTCCAAATGGGCTTGGCGCGGATGCTCCCCAGTACTGACCTTATTGTCGTCACCACCCCCGCACTGGCAGCTCAGAAAGTGGCGCAGCGTGCAGCCGATATGGCCCGCCGCAGTTTCCTGAAGGTGGTCGGTGTCATCGAGAACATGAGCGCGTTCACGTGCGATCACGGCGAGACGTACGCACTGTTCGGATCGGGTGGCGGCGAGGCGTTGGCGGCCGCAATCGGCGCCCCGCTGCTTGGTCAGATCCCGCTGGAGCCATCGGTCGCCGCTGGCAATGATGCGGGCGCTCCGGTTGCCATCGACGGCACCGGCGCAGCGGCTGACATGTTCCGCTCGATTGCCGAGCACATCATCGACGAGATCGCTCCCCCGTCGAAGCCCGAAGACATCGACATGGCTGGCTGCAGCGCCCGCCTCTTCGACTCAGACGATGCGGCGTTCGCCGAGCTCGAGACCGCGGTCACCGTGGGTCCGCGGTCGTCGTAGCCGGCCTCAGAGCATGTCGTAGTCAGGATCGCCGGGCAGGGCGATCCCAATGAACTTGCCCGCGTCGTCAGTCCGCATCTTCGGCAGGATGCATGGCACGTCGGTGCGCGCCTCGCCCGCGGCGATCGCTTCGGCTGCAGAACCGTGTTCAGCCAAGAACTTCAGGTTGTAGATCGTCGGCGGCAACATCATCAGGTCGCCGCGCGCATGCATCTCGAGTGCATCTTGCGGCCGCACCCAGAGACTTTCAACGGTCTCCTTGTCATCGTGGAGCCCTTCTTGGTCCGAAGGTGCCAGCGTGACAAAGAAGCGGGTGTCGAACCGCCGGTTTTCGCCGATTGGTGTGATCCAGTGATCGACGTAATGCGTTGTCGACAGATCGAGCACAAGGCCGTGGCGCTGTGAAAGCTCGACCATCGAGAGCGTTCCGTCGTGGATGTGGTGACGTTCATCTTCGTCAACATCGAGCGGGGCACCATCACTGCGTTCGGCGAGCAGAACGCCGGCTTCCTCGAAGCACTCACGAATTGATGCAACCCAGTACGCGAGACCACCCGATTCAATACTCAGTTGTGCTGAGGCTTCATCGTCGGTGAGCCCCTTGCAGAACGGGGCAATCTCATCGGCATGGTCGACGTCGTCGACACGTCCACCGGGAAACACATACATCCCGGCAGCAAATGATGCCCGGCCAGTGCGTCGCAGCATGAACACCTCCAGACCCTCGGACCCGTCCAGATTCTTGTCGCGCACCATCATGACGGTGGCTGCAGCCTTGATCGGAACGGTGGTCGGGTCAAACGGTGTGTCAGTCATGCCCGACCGACATTAGAGATCTCAACCCACTTCGTTTGCGTCAGAGTTTCTGCGGACCGTTCCGCAAGATCTCCGACACAAACGCTGAAAGAGTCCCAAACAGGGCTCAGCTGACCGATTCGGACTCGGGTGCCACCTCGAGCTCGTCGTCGGTGTCGTCCTTGCGGAACGTCACGTACGCCACCGCAACGGCGACGACGCCACCGAGGACAATGCCGACAACCTTCCAGTTGTCGTTCAGGAAGGCGGTGGCGTCAGCCTGTCGGGCGAAGGCCCAGTCCGTGATCGGGTCGCCGCCGTTGTCAAGGTCCACCCAGTAGAAGTACCAGGCGAGATACAGACCTGACAGCACGACGAACGCCGCAGCAATCTTGTCGACGTACTGCATGGCGTTACGCAGGAACTTGAGCAGGGTCGTGTTGGCGAACGCGAACCCGACAGTCAACGCGCTGACCAGGAGTGCCATGCCCGCGCCGTAGGCGACCATGTTGGCGACACTGTCGATGAAGGTCTCATCCGGGCGAGCACTGAAGACCGTCGCGAGGAACAGTCCAATCGTGCACCCGATTGACGCCACGGCGTACGCAACGCCGTAGACGAACATCGACTTCACGGTCTGGTCCTTCTTGCCGGAATCGATCTGCGGCGTCATGAACGGCAGCTTGTAGCCAAACAGCATCGCAGTGCCGAGGACGATCAGACCGATTGCGATGAAGCCGGTGACGTACTTGGAGTTCGCCGAGATCGTCGAGCGCAGTGGCACCGACAAGAATCCGATCACCAGGAACACGGCCAAGAATCCGGATGACACGGCGGCGCTGACCTTGAGCGCTCGAGTAATCGACGCCTTCTGCGTGCCCGGGGCGCCACCCGACACACCGAGGAAGTACATCAGGTAGGTCGGCAGGAGGATGAAGCCGCACGGATTGACTGCAGCAACCAGGCCTCGAATGAATGACAAGCTCATGCTGAGGCCTCCAAGAGTCGTTCGATTTCAGAGCGAAGCTCATCGGCGTCGAGCACGCCAGTCTGTTCGATGATGCCGCCGTCGGGAGTCACGAAGAGCGTCGTCGGCGTGTTGACCAGGCGGATGGCGTCGACGAGATCACCGAAGTCGTCGCGGTAGAGCTCGTACGTAACGCCACGGTCGGCCGCGAAGCGCTCCATCTCTTCGACCGAGTCCTGGGTGTTCACGCCGATGAATCGCACGGCATCGCCCATCTCGGCGTGCACCTCAGCAAAGTCGGGGAGCTCCTTGACGCATGGCGGGCAACTGGCGTACCAGAAGTTGACAACGAGCGGTTGGCCGAGGAAAGACGCCGTGGAGATTGCGTTGCCGTCCCGATCGCCAAGGTCCACGACTGGAAGTTGGTCACCTTCGACGTTGGCGTTCGCGAGTCCGTCGTTCGGAAACGTGACGACTCCAGGAGTGAGTCGAGCATCGACGTCATCGTCGCTGCTGGCTTGAGTTGCCAGCACGACGGCGAAGGCCACGATCGACAGCACGGCAACGGCAAGCGAGCCGGCGAGCAGTCGTGGACGTGCGATCTTCACCCTTGGAAGGGTAGTGACACCACATCGGCAGCGCCGGTCGGACCGCGAAACGTTCCCTTACAGAACTCAATCCGTTTGCGTACCCACCAGATGTCGTGGGCGACATACGGCGGGTACGCAAACAGAAGGGCGGGGCGGGGATCGGCGGCGCGTGGGGGACGGCGATGTTGCTAGGCCGAGATCAGCGTGGCGCCCACCGGGCCCATCTCGTCGTAGACGACCTCGGGCCGCGGGACCTTCGGCGGACGACCACAGGGCCGCTTGTCGGCGATGATCCGGCCGCCCGAGAGCAGCTGACCGCCCCAGACGCCCCAGGGCTCTTCACGCTCGAGGGCGCCAGCGAGGCACTGCGACTGCAACGGGCAGAGGGCGCACATTGCCTTCGCTCGGGCGATATCGACGACATGGTCGGAGAAGAAGAGGCCGACCATCGTGCCGTTGCCGTCAGCACACCGGGCGACCGGGATGCGCACGGCGCCGGGTTCGCCGAACGGCTCGTCAAGTGATCGATCTGGGGGTCTCTGTATGTCGGGGTCCGGCTCGCCGAGCTCGTCGACGGGAGTGAAGGTATTCATGGAAGGGTCCGTTTCGTTGGTGCGTGCGTACAGGGCGGGAGCGGCGTGTGTTGCGCCGTCCGGATGCTTGGGCCAGATGCCGGCGGCTGCGTCGTGGTTGGTGAGGATTTTCATTGGGGTGCTTTCTGAGTTGGTGGCGCCGGTGGGTGCCGGTGGGTTTCGGAGAGATCTGGGTCGGAAAACCAAAAAGGCCGCCGGGTTGGTGAACCCGGCGGCCTCGCAAGAGGTGATCTGACGTTGGTCTTACGTCAGGGCCTCGCGGAGGCTGCCGGTGGTGATTCGCTTGGTGACATACGTGGTCGTCACGCATCCGGTTTCGGCAGAGTCACCAAGCCACGCAGTGTTCATGTGGTTGGAGTTCATGCCCGTGCCGAACTGGTTGCCACCGAATGCCGGGTTCGCGCCTGCGAACGCCCGAACCGAGGGTGTCGCGACAACTGCCGACACAGCGCGGGCGTGAACGGACAGGTCTGCGGCGTTGCGCTGGATGAACGACGTGATGTTGTTCATAGGTCTGTCCCTTCTGCTCGGTCTGCTCGGTCTGGGTGTCTGGGGCGAGTCACTACTTGCACGGCGGTGACCGCACGACTCAGTGATAGGCAACCACGATTGTGGGCACCGGGTCAAGGGAGTTAACTCGACCTCTCCGAATTCACCCCTGATGCGCGAAGTTCTCGGCCGATCTCCGACATGGCGTGCGCTCTTGTTGCAACACATCTCCGCGACGACCAGAGTGGGCCGGTGGAACTCGTGCCCGATCGCGTGGATCTGGCGATCTACCTCGCGGGATGGACCCTGGGCTGGTTGCTGCTGTGGCGTCTTCGACCGCTTCCGGATCTCGCCGGTGACCATTCCCCTGGATCTGCTGCGCGCCCGGGCGTTGCTGTGATCATCCCGGCCCGCAACGAGCAAGACGCTCTCCCGCACCTGTTGTCACGAGTACTGCCGCACATCGGACCGCAGGATGAAGTGATCGTGGTCGACGATCATTCCGATGATGCCACCGCGATCATCGCGGCACGGCACGGCGCCCGCGTCATCACACCGCCGCCACTCCCACCCGAATGGCTCGGCAAGCCACACGCGTGCGCGTTCGGCGCCGCTGAGTCGAGCGCACCGATTCTCCTGTTCGTCGATGCCGACGTCCGACCCGCCCCCGACCTCGTCGCCCGAATAGCGCAGGCCGTCACAGCACAACCCGACGTGGTGACCTCCATCCAGCCGTGGCACGAGACTGGGGGTTGGGCCGAGCAAGCCAGCGTGTTGTGCAACGTGACCGCCCTGATGGGCTGCGGCGCGTTCACGCCGACAGGACACGGCGCAAACGCCACGGTGGCATTCGGCCCGGTCCTCGCCATTGACCGGACCACGTACGACCAAGTCGGCGGACATGCGCATCCGTCGGTGCGTTCGATGCACACCGAAGACATCGGTCTCGCCCGCCTCGTCGGTCGGGCCGAGCTCTACACGGGCCGCCCCGACACGTCATTCCGGATGTACCCGGAAGGCCTTGGGCAAACCATTCGCGGATGGACCCGCAGCATCGCGACCGGTGCTCGCTTCACACCCTGGTGGATCGCCATCGCCACGCTGGCATGGGTCTGGTCGCTCGCTGGGGGTTGGATCGCCATGCCCATCGTCTACCCCCTCAGCGCGCTGCAAGTCTGGGTCCTGGGGCGTCGCGCTGCGTCGATCCATCCGCTGACCGCCCTTCTGTATCCGCTCGCCGTCGTGGCGTTCACCGTCATCTTTCTCCGCAGCCTCATCGCATTGATCCTGGGGCGAGGCGTCGAGTGGAAGGGCCGCCACGTTGATGCTCGTTGACCCACTGGCTGCAGGTGACCCGCGTCTGCCGAGGTCAAGAAGGACTCTGGCGCTGATTGAATGGAATCATGAAGGGCGCCACTGGTCCTGTCCGCCGATTCTTCGTTGCGGTGCTCGCTGTCACGGCAGTGTTCAGCGCCGGCTCAGCAGTGCTTGCGCACGACGACATCGAATCGTCGGTTCCCGAACACAAAGCGCAGTTCGACGATCCGATCAGCGAGGTGACGATCAACTTCGGCGAGCCGGTTGACGGTGTCGAACTCGCACTGGTCGGCCCGGACGACGGCGACGTACCGGGCGAGGTTCTGATCGTGTCGGAAACCGAAGCCAAGCTCGTCTTTGAGCCGCTGACGGTCAAGGGTGAGTACTTCGTACGTTACCTCGCAGAGGAGGACGGCCACCTCATCCGCGGAGCCATCACCTTCGTGTATGGCGACCGCGCGGGGGAAGGTGCTGGCGCACTCACGTGGATCCTGTTCGGACTGGGTGCCGTGTTGATTCTTGCGATCGGCGCGTACTTCAGCCTGCGCAACGCGCAGAAATCGGCCGTTGACGCCGAAGACAGCGAGCTGGCTGACGTCGACGTCTGATCTTGGCGTGATCGCGGTTGCGCCTGGTCAGGCGAGATCGATCAGGATCTTGCCGACGTTGGCGTTCGACTCCATGTATCGGTGTGCCTCAGGCAGCTGATCGAAGGAGTAGCGCGAGTCGATGACCGGGCGGAGCGCCCCCGATTCGAACAACGGCAGCATCTCGTCGATGAACCGCTGCATCAATGCGACCTTGCGTTCGAGCGGCCGGGACCGCAGCGTGGTCCCGATCCAAGTGACGCGCTTCATCAGGATCAGCCCCATGTTGACGGGCGCCGATCCTCCTCCCATCAGACCGACTTGCACGATCGTTCCGTCAACGCGGACGGCCTTGAGGTTGCGATCGGCTTCCTCGCCTCCGACGACGTCGAGGATCGTGTCGACGCCATCGGGCACCGCAGCACTGAGCTCGCCCAGCCAGTCAGACGGGCTGCGCTCGATCACCAGATCGGCACCGAGCGCAGTGCAGGCGTCGGCCTTGCCAGCTGAACAGGTGACGGCGATGCGTGCACCGATTGCCTTCGCGATCTGAATCCCGGCGGTACCGACGCCCGAGGCTCCGGCATGGATCAGCCCCCACCGCCCAGAGGTCAAACCGCCTTGCACGACCAGCGCATCCCACGCCGTGAGGAAGACCTCGGCAATGGCAGCAGCATCAGCCAGATCGACATTGGCAGGCACCGGGAGCGCCTGGCGGCTGTGGGTGACGACCTTTTCGGCGTAGCACCCGCCCGATTCGATGCCCATCACCTGGTCACCGATCGCCCACTCGGTCACGTCGCTGCCGATGGCGGACACGGTGCCCGCGTACTCGAGGCCGGGGATCTCGATCGTAGGGTTGCGTGGGTCGTTGTACATCCCCATCCGTTGCAGCGTGTCGGCACGGTTGAGCGCTGTGTGGGCGATGTCGACAACGATCTGGTCGGGTCCGGCCACGGGATCAGGCACCTCCTCGATCTGCAGGACCTCGGGACCACCGTGTGCTCTCAAAACGATTGCGCGCATGAGCGGAACCTATCCGGCGCGCTCAGCGCGGACCGATATGGGCCCAGCCGGTCCGAAACGTTGAGCCGTCGCGATGGTTGATGTTCGGGGTGACTCGATGGCTCCGTTATTCACCATCGTCAGATGCTGCGGGCGTGGCAGGGTCGACAAAGACCGTGTCGCGGTAGTACGCCATCTCGCGAATCGACTCTCGAATGTCGTCGAGCGCGCGGTGCGAACCCTGTCCACGAGGCCGGCTGGTGTCGACGGCTGGGTACCACCGCTTGACGAGTTCCTTGACGCTGGACACGTCGATCGAGCGATAGTGCAGCCAGTTCTCGATGTCGGGCAGGTACGCGTCGAGGAACCGGCGGTCGGTGCCGATCGAGTTGCCGCACAGGGGTACCGCCCGCTCTTCGGGAACGTGCTCCTTGATGAACGCGAGCGTGGCTGCCCCCGCCTCCTCAAGCGTGATGCTCGAGGCCTTGATCTGGTCGAGCAGGCCGGACCGAGTGTGCATGTCAACGACAAACGGGTCCATCGCGGCGAGTTGCTCGTCGGTGGCGTGGATGACCAGATCGGGCCCCTCGGCGACAATCTCCAGTTGATCGTCGGTGATCAGTGTCGCGATCTCCACGATGACGTCCGACGTGTGGTCGAGACCGGTCATTTCGAGATCCATCCAGACGAGCATCCGCTCATCGTACTGGCCCGATTCGCCCCGGTTCATTGACTCGGCCATGATGAAGTGATGACAGAGTTCGCCCAGATCCTCGAAGCACCCGGCGTGCGCGAGGTGTGCGAGCTCCGCTCGGGCCCTGCGGGTCGGGTGGGATTCATGGCCTATCACGGCGGAAATCTCGAGTTGCAGACCGACGTGATTGCCGATGCGGCAGCGATCCGGTCCGGCGCGTCGTACTACGGCGTCCTGCAACCCGTTCCCATGCGCGAGCACTTGTCGTCGATCAAGGTGCGGCCTGCAGAATCTGCAGCGTTGAGGTCGTTCATTGACCATGTCGACATCGTGGTGACCGTCCACGGGTTCGGCCGGCGGGGCATGTTCAGCTCGCTCTTGCTCGGGGGCTCCAACCGGCCGTTTGCCGAGCATGTGGGCGATGCTCTGCGTTCGGAGCTCCCGGCGTACGACGTGGTGACCGACCTCGACACGATTCCGAAGAAGCTGCGGGGTCTCCATCCTGACAATCCGGTCAACCTGCCGCGCCAGCAAGGGGTGCAGATCGAGTTGCCACCGCGCGTTCGCGGATCGAGCCCGCTCTGGTGGGACTGGGAAGGCCCTGGCCTCACGCCACACACCAACTCCTTGATCGACGGCCTCGTCACCGCTGCATCGACGTGGGCTCCGCCTGGTTGACCCTGGCGGCGGAATTCTGTCAGCGAGAGGGGATCGGGAGCGAGATGCGCACGTCGCCGCCCGGACCTTCGCCGAGCGCGACCGTCCCGTCGTGAGCATTGACGATTCCTCGGGCAATGGAGAGCCCGAGGCCAGCAGTACCCGTTCGCGTGTCACGCGCGGGATCCGCGCGGGTGAACGGTTCGAATGCTCGATCACGGAACTCGGTGGGGAAGCCCGTGCCCTCATCGTGCACTCGCAGCACCACGTTGACGTCGCCACGCGCGACCTGCACGAGGACGACCGAACCGTCGGGAGCGTGACGAATGGCGTTGTCGAGCAGATTTCGAATCACACGGGCCAGCTGAGATCCGTCGGCGTCGACCATGACCCGTTCGGTCGCTTCAAGCAGCAACTTGACGCCTCGCGATTCTGCAAGTGGACGGACGATTTCCATTGACTCGTCGGCCAGTTCAGTGAGGTCGATACGCGCCCGGTTGAGCTGCAACGTGCCGCTGACCAGGCGCGTGTGCAACTGCAGGTCATCAACGAGGAACGTGAGCGCCTTCACCTGGCGCTCCATCCCGACGAGATACAGGTCGGGGTCGTCAGCAACGCCGTCGCGAATGGCCTCGACCGCAGCACGCAAGGCCGCCAGTGGTGTTCGGAGATCGTGCGAAATCGATGAGAGCATCAATGAGCGCTCGCTTTCGACCGAGTTGAGACGGTCGACCATGACGTCGAACATCTCAGCAGCCTCGCCGAGTTCGTCGTTGCGGACCACGCCAGTCCGTGCGGACAGGTCGCCGTCAGCGACGCGCATCGCTGCATCGCAGATGCGCTTTGCATCACGGGCAACAGGACGAGCCATGAGCATTGCCACCATCGCTGCGGAGAGAACTGCCGGAATGAGCACCCACATCAGCAATCGACGATCGTGGTCGTTGATGAACATCTCGTTCGCCGCAATGGCGATCATCATGATCGCCACACCAAGCACCGCAAGGTTGGCCGCCAAGAATCTGCGACCCAACCGATTCATACGGTGGGCCTTGTGGCCGAGTTCGTTGGCGACGGGGTCGCTCATGGCTCGAACCGGTAGCCGACGCCCCACACCGTGGTGATCCACCGCGGGTGCTCGGGGTCGGCCTCGATCTTGTTGCGGATACGACGGACGTGGACGGTGACGGTCGCCGGATCCTGCCACTCGGGCGAGGACTGCCAGACTGATTCGAGGAGCTGAGCGCGCGAGAAGACCTGCCGCGGTGACGACGCCAGGAAGAGCAAAACGTCGAACTCCTTCGGCGTCATCTCGATGATCTCATTGTCCATCGTGACTTCGCGACTGAGCGGCTCGATGCGCAGCCCGTCGAATGTGAGCATCGCCGGGGGCTCTTCAACGCGACCGCTGGTGCGCCGCAAGACGCCATTCACGCGCGCCGCGAGTTCTCGGGGCGAGAAGGGCTTGACCACGTAGTCGTCGGCGCCGAGTTCCAGACCTGCGACCCGGTCGGACTCCTCAGCCCGAGCGGTCAACATGATCACCGGAATCGAACTGACGGCGCGGACGCGACGGAGGATGTCGAGCCCGTTCACCCCCGGCAGCATCATGTCGAGCACCACGAGGTCGGGCGGGTCAGAGTCCAGCAGCTCGAGCGCGGTGTATCCATCGCCGGCTTCTGCGACCTCGTGCCCATCACGGCGCAGATAGCCGACCACCACCTCGCGCACGGTGGGTTCGTCGTCAACCACCAGGACTTTGCTTCCGGTCATGTGCACAGCCTTGCTTGTTGCCATTGTCGCTTCAACCTTGCGTTGGTCCTGTTTCGTGATTGGCTCGTCGTCTTCAGGGGGCGAGGCGGTCGATCATCCACGCTCCGTCGACGGCGCCGTCGCTCGATCGCGGTCGATCCGTGGAGTAGCGCAACCGATCATGGAGTCGGCTCGGGCGACCCTGCCAGAATTCCCATTCGGTCGGCAGCAGTCGCCAGCCGCCCCAGTTGTCCGGCCGGGGCACCTTGTCGACATCGGCGAAGCGTGCCTCGGTTGCCAAGACTCGGGCGTCGAGCGTCCCGCGATCGGGGATCGTTGCACTCTGCGGCGATGACCAGGCGCCGAGTTGCGAAGCTCGCGGCCGGGTCGCAAAGTAGGCATCGCTTTCGTCGGGTGACATTTGCTCGACGGTGCCACGGGTCCGGACCTGTCGATGCAGGTCGAGCCAGCTGAACGTCGCCGCGGCGACCGGCCGACGACTGAGCTGCTGGCTCTTCACACTGTCGTAGTTGGTGTAGAACGCGAGTCCACGTGCGTCGATGCCGCGGACCAAGACGATGCGAGCGTCCGGCGCGTCGTCAAGGCCGATCGTCGAGAGTGTCATTGCGTTGGGTTCGGCCACGCCCGCCTCGAGTGCTTCGTCGTACCATCGCTGCCATTGCTCGACCGGGTCGGCACTCAGGTCGTCGACATCGAGCCCGGCCGTCTCGTATTGAACTCTTCGGTCGCGCAGCGCATCACTCATCGCTCCAGCTTCGCACCAACGAACGCTCCGAGCACGGAGGAGTTCGCTCAATGCTGCGATGGGGTCAGTCCGCCGAGATGCGAGTGATGCCGCGCATGTAGGGATGGAGAACGTCAGGAACAGTGACGCTGCCGTCTTCGTTGCGATAGTTCTCGACGATTGCCGCCCAGACCCGCGGGACGGCAAGCGCCGAACCGTTGAGCGTGTGCGCGAACTCGCTGCCCTTGATCAGCTTGCCGGTCTCGTCATGGCGACGGAACCGGATGTTGGCGCGACGCGCTTGGTAGTCGCCGAGCCAGCTGACCGACGACACCTCGAGCCACGCATCGGCACCCGGCGCGTACACCTCGACATCGAAGGACCGGTGATGGCTTTGCCCCATGTCGCCAGTGCAAATTTCGATGACGCGGTACGGGAGCTGCAGTGCCGCAATGACTCGCTCGGAGCGCTGCACCATGTCGTCCAACAGGCCTGGCGCCTGCTCGGGCGTGGCGTACGCCATCATCTCGACCTTGTCGAACTCGTGGCTCCGCAGCATGCCCCGCGTGTCGCGGCCAGCGGAGCCCGCCTCGCGCCGATACGACGAGCTGTGCGCCATCAACCGGATTGGCAGCTCGGTGTCGTCGAGGACTTCGTTGGCATAGATCGAGGTCAGTGGTGCCTCGGCGGTGGGGCTTGCCCAGAGGTCGTCACGCTCGATCGCGTAGGCATCGTCGGCAAACTTTGGCAACTGCCCGGTCGCGGTCAGGGTGGCAGTGCTGACCAGCGAAGGTGGTCGCACCTCTTCATGGACGTCAGCATTTTGGTCGAGCCCAAACTGGCAGAGCGCACGGGCGAGCGTTGCGCCGGCGCCGCGCTGCATCGTGAACATCGACCCCGAGATCTTTGCTGCCCGTTCGTTGTCGAGGATGCCAAGCTCGACAGCGGTTTCCCAGTGCGGTACCCGCTGCCATTCGGGGTAGGTGGAGTGATGCGCGATCGGGCCGATCACCACCGGATTGTCATCCTCGCTCGCACCATCGGGTGCGGCCGCATGCGGCAGATTCGGGATGCCCAGCAGCCGGTCGCGAAGCGCAGCTGACACTTCTTCGTATTCACCAGCGAGAACGCTCTCGGTGCCTCCGAGATCCTTGCTCTCGGCCTGCAGCGCTTGCGCCTCGTCAGACTTGCCGTTGCGGTGCAGTTGGCCGACCTCTTTGGAGATGCTGTTGACGCGAGCACGGATGTCGTCGCGTTCGGCTTGAATATCGCGCAGACGGGCGTCGAGCCGCGCGGCATGCGCGACATCGTCAATGATTGCCGGACGGTTGCGACGCGACAGCGCGGCCTTCACGCCGTCGAGGTCCGTACGCAGCAGTCGTTGGTCGATCACGGCCTCTGACGATATCGCCCGCCGTTCACCCGGCCGCTCCCGATTCGGCGCGGCGTTGACAACACAAGATGGAGTCGAGTCGCCAACTCCGTCTCAGACGTTCAATCGGCGTGTTCGCGAGCATGGTCGTCGAGCATCGCCAACTGCTCGACAATGCGGCTGCGTTCGGCGGCAGACACGCCTGGTTCTTCCAAACGTTCGAGCAATCCGCCACGAACGTCGAACCGACAACAATCACCGGTCAGGGGTTCGGCAAGGAGCCCACCGTCGGCGCCATCATCTGATGGCAACTGCAGGAACCCGTAGTCGGATCGCCCGGGGAGTGGAACGCCTGAATTGACCAGGCCGGGTACAGGTTTCTCACGCCTCGGCGACGAACACGATGTAAATCCTGCGACGACACGGTCGAGGTCAGTGCGTGTCAGCCGACATCTTGCGGTGGGGCACTGGACGCAAACTCACGATCGACGTCAGCCGTGGTCAACGGCTCGTCGTCTGGCTCCGTCGGGCGGCGGTAGTCCTGCTTCTCGCCGTACCCATTCGCGAAGCGCTTGAAGAAGATGTAAATGACGAGTGTCCACAGGAAGACGCCGCCACCGATCTTCATGATGGCACCGGCTAACTGCTGGTCGACCGTGACGCTCCAGCCGAAGACTCGGACCGGGATGTCGTACGGCTTGTACACGGCGCCTTCGGCAAAGGTGAGCCACGCCGCGGGCAACGTCGGTACGACCGAAAGCAGGAAGAGGTAGATGCACTTCCCGAGTGGGCCCATGTGGAATTCCTTGAACGGGCCGACGACGGGCATCCACATCAGCAGGGAGAACAGCACGACAATGAAGTGCAGTGAGTAGTGCAGCGGCCCATTGTCGAGGGAGGCATTGACGACGAGCGGAACGTGGGTGACCATCGCCACCAGGTTGAACAACACACCTGCGATGACCGGCTTGGAAAGGAAACGCACCGCTCGGTACGTTCCGCCGTCGCCGATGAGCACACGCAACAGCCATTCCGGCGTGGCGAGGAGCGCCAACGGGGGCAGGAAGTAGCTGAGCATCATGTGCTGCAACATGTGCGCCGAGTACAGGTACTCCTCGGAAATGTCGTGCAATGGCCAGTCGCTCGCAACCCACAACAGCGCCATTGCTCCGACGAAGGCGTAGGTGTTCTTGCGTGACACGGCCTGCTGGCCGGGTGGTACGGCGTTCGGCCCGATGACCTTGATCATGTAGACGAACGCTGCGGTGAGGAACCCCACGAGGACCCACACTTCGGGGTGCCATTGGAAGCGCCAGGGATCAGCCGAAATCGCCGTATCAGCAGCCTGCGCGAGCATGTTGGTCAGCCTACGAGACAGCCGGCAACGTGCCCAGTTGAGGGACCATGCCCTCGGTCACCACTACCCGGCAAAGAACTGGAACGTTGACAGCATGGCGACGTAGACGGCCACGGCCAGGCCGAGGCCGATGTAGAACAACCGCCCGAATAACTGGTGGTCGAACTTGATGTGCATGAAGTACCAGACGACCGTGAAGAACTTCACGATCATCAGACCCAGCAGCACGGGAAGGAACGCAGGCCCGATGTCGATGTAGCTGACGAGCACTTCAACTGCGGTAATCGCCGCAAGGAAGAAGAAGATCGCAATGAACTGCTTGTCCGTTGGACCGTGGTGATTGTCGTGCTTGTCGTCGTGAGCGGTGGTGGTCTCGAGTGTGTCAGTCATGTGATCAGGCCGGAATCAAGTAGACGAGGGTGAAGATGATGATCCAAACGATGTCGACGAAGTGCCAGTAGAGGCCGACCATTTCGACCGCCTCGGCCTTGTCGCCAGAGATTTTGTCTTTCTGAATCATGCCAATCGTGGCCACCAACATGATGATGCCGATCGACACGTGCACGCCGTGGAAGCCGGTGAGCGTGAAGAAGCTCGACGAGAAGAGGCTCGTGGTGAATCCCAAGCCTTCTCGATAGAAGGTCGTGAACTCGTAGATCTGGCCGGCGACGAACAGTCCGCCGAGCAGCGCCGTGACGCCCAGGAAGATCTTGGTGTTGCGCAGATCCTTGCGGTTGGCTGCGCTGACTGCGAGCACCATGGTGAGCGACGACGTGAGCAGAACGAAGCTCGATGCCGAGGTGAACGGGATATCCCACAGTTGGTCCGGACCAAGTTCTGCCGAGTGCCGGTTGCGGTACAGCATGTAGGTGGAGATGAGTCCACCGAAGAGGAGGCACTCAGATCCAAGGAACAGCCACATGGCCAGCTTGTTGTTGGACAGCCCGAGCGACGAGTGATGCCCGCCGTGCGCGTGGTCATCGTGACCGTGGTCGTCTCCTGCATGTTCAGCAGGGTGGTCTTCCACGACGTCGACGGCGTCGGGCGCCGGCTCGGTGATTACCGAATCAGACATTGGCCAATTCCTTGCTCGTCTCGCCGCCATCATCAGTGGGGTCGTAGTCGGACTGTTCTGCGTCGGCAGGCTCGAGGGCCCAACCGAACATCGCCATGACCGCAATGGCACCGCCAGCAACGATCAAGAGCGTGTTGTAGATGACGCCGTAGGCCATGATCGGCAGCGAGAACGCAAGGACCATCGGCCAGTAGGACGGTGCCGGCAGGTGGATGTTCGGGTCGGCGTTGTCTTCTTCGTGCTGGATGACTTCTTCGCCGGTCATCCGCTGCACGTACTCGTGGCTGTCGCCTTCGCCCACGTCTTCGTACTTCCGGTGGAAGAACTCGTCGAGTTCAGATACCTGCGGGGTGCGAGCGAAGTTGTATTCCTTCGGCGGGCTGCTCGTGATCCATTCGAGGCTGCGTGCGTCCCACGGGTCTGCAGGTGCTGGCGGGGTCTTCGAGCCGGGACGGTGGGTGATCCAGATGTTCACGAGGAACAGCAGCACACCGACAGCGAGGATGAACGTGCCGATCGTGGCCACGAGGTTCCAGAAGCCGAGGTTGAAGAATCCTTCACCCGCACGGAACTCCGTCCAGACGTACATGCGGCGGGGCTGACCCTGCAACCCGATGATGTGCATCGGTCCGAATGTGAGGTTCATGCCGGCGATCATCAGCCAGAAGTTCCATTTGCCCCAGCCTTCGCTGAGGAGCTTGCCGAAGATCTTCGGCCACCAGTAGTAGAAGCCGGAGAACAGGCCGAGCACAGCGCCACCGAAGATGACGTAGTGGAAGTGGGCAACGATGTAGTACGTGTCGGTCTGCTGGGTGTCAGACGGCGCAACCGCATGGGTGACACCGGAGAGGCCTCCGATGGTGAACTGCACGATGAGCCCGACGGCAAACAGCATGGCGGTCGTGAACTTCAACTTGCCGCCCCACATCGTGAGCGTCCAGTTGATGATCTTGACGCCGGTCGGCACTGCAATGGCCATCGTGGCCACCGAGAACACAGCAACCGACACCGGGCCGAGGCCCGAGGCGAACATGTGGTGCGCCCAGACGCCCCAGCCGACGAAGCCAATGGCGGCGCCGGAGAACACGACGAACGGGTAGCCGAACAACGGCTTCTTCGAGAAGACGGGGAGAACCTCGGAAATAATACCGAAGCTGGGCAACACGAGGATGTACACCTCAGGGTGACCGAAGATCCAGAACAGGTGCTGCCAGAGCAACGGATCAGCCCCGGCCTCGACACTGAAGAACGTGGCGCCGAAACTTCGCTGGAACATCAGCAGGAAGAGCGCCACGGTGATGACGGGGATGGCGAAGAGGAGCAGCATCTGCACCACGAAAGCCATCCAGGTGAAGATCGGCATCTTCATCATCGACATGCCAGGTGCTCGCATGTTGAGCACGGTGACGATGAGGTTGATGGCACCGACCAGTGAAGCGATACCGGTGATCTGCAGGCCGAGTGCCCAGAAGTCGACACCGTTGGTCGGGCTGAACGGCACCGAGCTGTTCGGTGCGTACATGAACCAGCCGCCGTCTGCGCCGCCGCCGAGGAACCACGACGTGTTGAGGAAGACGCCACCAAACACGAAGACCCAGAGGGACAGCGCGTTGAGGCGAGGGAACGCGACGTCTCGAGCTCCGATCTGAAGCGGAATGAAGTAGTTCGCGAAGGCCGCAGCCATCGGCATCACGAAGAGGAACACCATGGTGGTGGCGTGCATCGTGAACATCTGGTTGTACTTGTCGGCCGACAGGATCGTGCCGTCGGGACCGGCGAGCTGCAGCCGGATGAGTCCGGCTTCAAGGCCACCGATGATGAAGAAGAACATCGCGACGGCGCCGTACATGATGCCGATTTTCTTGTGATCGACCGTGAAGGCCCACGAGCGCCAGCCGGTGGTTTCCACGGGGCGGCGCAGGTAGCCGTAATTGGTGGCTGCAGTGGGCGCCTGCGCCGTTCCCGCGGGGCGGGCGTCAGGTGTCTCAGCTGGACGTTCGATGATGGCCATTGTTCAGTCGCTCCGTGTCACTTGCGCTCGAGCAGGTAGGCGATGAGTTGATCAATCTGATCTTCACTCAGCGCCAGGTACGGCATGCCACGGGGAAGACCGTCGGTCTCCTCCAGGCTTTCAGGGTCGGTGTACATCGGCTTCTTGGCCGGTGCGTTGCGGAGCCACTCACGTAGCTCGACTTCGTTGAGGCAGCTGTCGCTGACGCCTTCGAGATAGGCAGCGCCGACCTCAGATGAATCGGCCTCCCAGACGTCCGGCCAGCACTCGTTGCTCAGCAGATTCCAGGTCGCTCCGGCGAAGGTGTTGCGAGTCATGAAATTGGTGAGGTTTGGCGCTGCGCCAGACCAGACATTTTGGTCGGGGCGGGCCACGACCAGCTCGCCACCGCTGTCGGTGAGGCCATCGACCTGGTGACACCGTGAACACTGCGTGATGAAGGTGGCTTCGCCTTCCGCAGCGAGCGTGCCTTCATCAGGCGAGGCATATGCCTCGAGCTGGTTGGCTTTCCATGCAGCGAAGTCGTCCGGCTCCATGGCGATGACTTCCATGCGCATGTTGGCGTGGCTCAGCCCGCAGAACTCGGTGCACTGACCGGCATAGATACCGGGTTCGTCGGCTTCGAGACGCACGGTGTGGATGCGGCCCGGCACCATGTCGCGCTTGCCGTTGAGACGAGGAATCCACCAGGAGTGAATGACGTCGCGGCTGGTGCCACGCACGAGCACCTTCGAGCCGGCTTCGATGACCATCTGGCCTGACGTGACGATGGGTTCTTCAATGCCGCCACAGCCGTCCTGGACCGGGTAATCAACTTCCCACCACCATTGCTGGCCGGTGACGTTGATGATGCACTCGGTGTCATCGGTCTTGTTGAGATCCATGATCGTGCCGACCGTGGGGATAGCGATGCCGATCAGAATCAAGGCAGGGAGAATCGTCAGGCCAATCTCGAGCGCCGGCTTGCCGTGGGTCTGCTCGGGGATTGGCTGGCCGCGATCGCGGTATTTCCAGACGGCGAAGCCAAGGACCGAGAACACAGCGACGCCGACGATGCCAGCAATGCTGAACACCCAGATATCGAGGTCATTGATCTGGCGGGCATTCGAGCCAGCCGGCTGCCAGGTGTCCTGCGGCGCGTCTTGCGCACAGCCTGCAACGACTGCGGCCAACATGGCAACGGCAGAGAGGCGGGCGATACGTGCACGAGGCGTCACGGAGTTGACCGTAGTTGTGGAGTTCACTGCCTGCATTTTCGTCGTCGGTGGTTGAAGGTCACTCGTTGCGCTGCGAACGATCATGGCACCATCACCTCGAGCTCAGCGTCGGTTCCGGGAACAAAGAAGCGGAAGGCTTCGTCGTCATTGGACGGGGAGATACTCGGCTCCGCGATGAGCAGCGTCATGAGCTGAGCCCCGCCCGGTTCGATGAGCGTGGTGCACTGCTGGAAGCGCTCGACGGTGCTGTGTTCCTCGTCGCTCTCACCTTCGCCGCCATGCGATTCGTCTTCCTTGGCAGCTTCGATCTCGATGATCTCGTCCTCGGTCAGCGCCCGGAAGTCGTAGGTCAGTCGACGTTCTTCGTCAGAATCGTTGCGGAACACGATGTTGTTGGGGTTCGAGCGAGGGAGCACCATCGCAACGGCACCGACCTCAACCGGCCCGGGGACGTCAAACTCGAGTTCATCGGATGCGGTCAACGTGATCGTGTAGGTGCTGGACTTGGTTCCGACGGTCTGGCTTGCTTTCTCGTCGAACTCGCCCTTTTCGGGGCTGGCACAGAGACCCTCGACAGCAGCGGTGGTGGTGGTCTCGTGCACGTGGATGTCACGTTCACCATCGACGCCCGCAGCAGTGCCACTCGCGACGATCGCCACGGCACCCAGGCCGAGGACAGCGCTGATTGCTCCACGCTTGACCGATGGGCGGAAGGCGAAGAAGAAGGCGATCAGAGCGATCAGCGTGGCGAGGATGACGAAGGCATAGACCGTGTTGGTTTTTGACAGCCACAGCATGATGCGGCTGAAGGCGAAGGCGATGATGCCGACAGCAACGGCTCCGAGCAACGGGTATTCGAGCGGGTTGGCCACACGGTCGCGAACATCGGCATTGACCCTGCGGTCCGACGAAGCGCTCTCGGCCCAAGCCTGCACCATCCACTGCGCACCTGCGGCAATGAGGATGACGACGCCGATGGTGAAGATGCTCTGCTGTGTGACGAGCCCCAGCAACACGGTGGTTGCTCCGACGCCGAACACCATCGGCCAGATGCTGGCCCCGGGGGGCTCAATCGCCGCGTCGGAGGTCGCGATTCCCGTGGTGTCCGTTGCGGACAGGTTCGAGTCACGCGCCCAGACGTTGAAGCCGGCGAGCAGCGCTAGCGCGATTGCCGCGGAGATCAAGCCAACAATGCCGATCGCCTCGCCCTGCGAGATGCCGTAGACGATGGCCGCCACGGTGGCGAGCACCGAGCTGCCGATGAGAATTTTGGAACCTGTGGTGAACATCAAAGACTCACTTAGTGATGTAGACGACGAACCAGATGGCCGAGAAGATGGCCGCCATGGTGTACCAGTAGATCGCATGGGCGACGACGATGGCGTTGTCGCTTCGTCCGCCAATGGAGCGGAATGCGGTGACCGCGGTGAGGACAACGCCGATGATCATCAGGAGGGTGAACATCCCGGTGACGGCGTAGAACATCGTGGCGTAGGCACCATCAGAGATGCCGAGGCCCATTTGGGCGTAAATGAACGCCTGGGCATTGATGACCATGATTGCGGTGAGTGCGGTGACCCCGAGGGCAAACGCTGTGTGCCCACGATCTTGACGCTTCACCGACCAGACCGCCCACTGGGCGAACGTGCAGATTGCAATGAAAGCGATGAGCGCCACGTTGGCAGCAACTTCGGGGATGACCACCCCGTTCGGGAGCCAGGTGCCCTCACTCTCGACGAAATTCGTGCGTTGCTCGGACCAGACGGCGAGCATGCCACCGGTCAGCATGATCATCGCCACGCTGGCCATGACGGAGCCGGCGATGACCTGTCGACGTGGTGCCGCAGCGGGTCCGGCAGTGAGGGCCTGCATCACTTCTCGCCTTTCTCGTCGGCGCTGGCAGAGCCTGCGCCGTAGTTCGGCTTGCTGTCGGCAAGCGGTTCAGCGGACATCACCGTGGGTGGCTCGACAAAGTTGTTGGCCGGCGCGGGCGACGTGGTGGCCCATTCGAGCGTCTGACCGTCGTACGGATCGTCGACCGCGTCGTTGTCATCATTGGCCACTGCCTGCGCAAGCAGGCCGACAAAACCGATGACGGTGAGCGCCATGAGTCCGTGACCAACGGCGATGACCGTGTCGTACACGTCACGCTGCTGGTCGAAGCCGGCGATGTAGTTGGGCAGCGAGGCGAGCACTGTGGCCAGGACACCGAGGCCGGCGAGGGGCAACAATTTGACCATCGACAACTCGACTCCCCAGAGCTTCGAGGCCCAGTAGGCCATCCCGCCGAGAGCGGCGAGGACGAGGCCATACGCGACATACACGAGGACGCCCTCTTCGAACGTCGAGTCCTGCAGCTTGAGGTCTTCGATGGCGTACATCGCGTTGCCCAGCATGCCAACCATGATCATCCCGACACCGAGGAAACCGAACACCATCGCGGGCGTGAGGTTGGGCTTGGCGCCACGAATGGGCTTGGCGACGAAAAGCGACATCAGCAACACGATGGTGATGCCAACCAGCGGCAAGAGGTTGAAGAAGGCGGACGGCACGATGTCCGAAACAGCATCTCCACCGAACGTGTCGACCTCGGCCACGCTGAACAGCGATTGCTGCGCCACGCCAGCGAAGGCAGCGACGCCGACGAGCGCAAAGCCGGCGTACATGACGCCTCGTGCCGGTGTGCGCTGCTTGAACAACAGCGCGGCGCCTTCGGCGAGCACACCGAGTGCCGGGATGGCAAACAGGAAGCTCATCGGTTGGGTGAAGATCCAGGACGCCCAGTCGTAGAGGCCGGTGTTCCCGCCGAACGCTTCGCGACCGTTGCGGTGATCGAGGAACAGGTAGCTGAGCGTTCCGAGCAGCACCGGCATGACGAGTACGAGACCAATACCGGTGATCATCGCCGACATTGAAAAGAACGGGACCCGACGCATGGTCATGCCCGGCGCTCGGGTAGTGAGCACGGTGACAGCAATCGATGCGCCGACGGCAGTGAGGCCAATCGCCATCAGGCCGTGCGCTCCGATGAAAAGATCGACCATGTCAGCGTCGCCGCCAAGACCGCCGCCATTGTTGGCGAGGGCGATGATGCTGAAGATCAGACCTCCAGCCCACATCCAGAAGCCGGATGCGGCCAGCCGTGGAAACGCGATCGCACGGGCGCCGAGCTGCATCGGAACAACGGCGATGCACAGGCCGACGGCCAATGGCAACAGCGTCCCGAACACGAGACCGACACGCTGGGCGTCGAGGAGTTGCGGGGTCGCGGCGTCATCGATGTTTGCGATGCCGGCGCGGTCAAGACTGATGATGACGTTGACCACGATGGTCCCAAGCAGGCCGATGAGGCCGGCGCCGAGGAACAGTCGGCCGATCTTCTTGTGGTCGGTCGATGTCAGCCAATCAGCAATGGCTGCCAGCAACTGCGCGACGGCACCGTCGCGTTCATCGGCAAATTCTTCGGCCGTTGCGGTGGTGGGATCAATGGTGGTCATACGAAATGGAGCTCACAATTTTCGGTTCAACGGATCAAATCGACTGGAGGTGGCGGCACACAACGGCCCGAGACTACTTGCCGAGGGGTGAATCTTCTGAAATCACAGCGAGATTCGTGACGGACGGCGGAGCGCATGTTCACAAGCTCCTGTGGATGTTCGTTGGGGGCGCCACTTGGCGCCAGGGTGACCAGGCCGTTGGCGACCATCACCAGCCGTACTCGACAAAGACATCAAGCGACATGGCGCCGAAGAGCAACGTCACGTACGTGATGGAGAAACCAAAGAGTCGCATGCTCGCTTGAGGTGTCGGGTTCCGTCCGAGGGCAATGGTGCCACCAAGAAAGATGGCGCCGAGCACGACGGCCGCGACCCCGTATATCCAGCCCAGTCCGGCGACCGGAAGGAGGACCAGCGTCGAGATGACGAGCGCCACCGTGTACAGGGTCATCTGCCGCACGGTCTCAGCCATCGGCACGACGCTCGGGAGCATCGGAACGTCGGCCGCCCGGTAGTCGTCGGCGTACTTAACAGCAAGTGCCCAAAAATGCGGTGGTGTCCACAGGAACATCACGATGAACAGCACAATCGGCGTCCAGGTGACGTTGTTTTGCACGGCAGACCAGCCAACCAACACCGGCACCGCACCCGCGGCGCCGCCGATGACGATGTTCTGACGGCTGGTGCGCTTCAACCAGATGGTGTACACACCGATATAGAACGCCGCTGCAGCGAAGGCGAGGACGGCCGACAGCAGGTTTGCTCCGGACCAGAGCACACCGAAGGCGACGACCTGCAGGCTGAGGGCGAAGATGAGTGCGTTACGAGGTTCGATGACACCGGTGACGAGCGGCCGGGCCTGCGTCCGTTCCATCAAGGCGTCGATGTCACGATCGACGTACATGTTGACGGCGTTGGCACTGCCGGCCGACAACGTTCCGCCAATCAGGGTGACCACGACGAGCCAGGTGGACGGCCATCCGCTCGCTGCAAGGATCATCGTGGGCACCGTGGTGATCAGCAGCAGTTCAATAATGCGCGGCTTGGTCAGTGCGACGTAGGCACCAATGACGGTGGTGGGCGTGCGACGACTGCCGTGCGCTACTCCGCCGGGCGCGAGCCGCGACGGAACGAGGGGGCGAGAGCCGACGGCCATTGCGCCCATCGTACGGTCACGCGGGGAACCCGGCCAACGTGGGCGACGCGTGTTTCCGAAGCCGTGCCCGCGTCACACCCCTGTTGAGGCCGGCGACCTGGCGGACATCAAGGCTGCACGGATAGCGTCCGAGGGGATGGGCCGCAGGTATGACACCGTTTCGTTTCTCACTGACTACGGGCTACAGGACGAGTTCGTCGGCGTGTGCACATCGGTGATTCGTGAGCTCGCACCGCACGCCTCGGTCATCGACTTGACCCACGGCATTGCTCCGTTCGACGTGCGCGCCGGTTCGCTCGCCCTCGCCCGCAGCATCAGCTATGTGGCCTCTGGTGTCGTGCTGGCCGTGGTCGACCCGGGCGTCGCCACATCGCGCAAGGCGATTGCGATCGAAGTCGCGGACGGTGAGGGCGTTCTCGTCGGCCCTGACAACGGGCTGCTTGCGCCCGCCGTCTCGATGACCGGTGGTGCCGGACGGGCAGTCGAATTGACCAACGCCGATTACCAGCTCCACGCCATCGGGGGCACGTTTGCCGGTCGCGACGTCTTTGCACCTGCAGCTGCACACCTCTGCAATGGTGTCGATCTGATGGAACTCGGCAATCCCGTCGATGCTGACCTGTTGCTCCCGGGAGTGATCCCGCTCCCGCAATCCGACGACACCAAGGTGATCGCGCAAGTGCTCTGGATCGACCGGTTCGGTAACGCGCAGCTCAACGTCGGACCCGACGACCTGCCCGCGACGTTCGGCTCCCGCGTCAGCGTGCGGATCAGTGCGCCGACCGACCCGTCCGGAGAGGTCACGCGGAGCACGGTGCGCGCGGCATCGTTCGCCGAACTCGTCGGCGGCAGCGTCGGCCTGGTGCTCGACTCAAGCGGAATGCTCGCCATCGCGATGGATCAGCGATCAGCTGCCGAAGAACTCGGCCTCGACGCCGGCGATCAGGTGACCCTCACTCCGGCCGGCGACGACGATGCGCCCACGCCGCAGGCCGTGTCGATCCGTCCCAGCTGACACCACACCCGGACTCGCCGAGCACGCTCGTTGCAGGCTCCCGACGGTCCCGGTGACGTGGCCCTTGTCACAAGAGCGCGCGAGGCTCTAGGATTGGTCTCCAACAACGCGTTCGCCCTCGACGGCGAACAGCGCGTGACGGAGCCGGTGCCACCTGGGGGGTTGACATCGGCTCTGTTCGCGTCTGGGGACCCGTTCGACTCAGGCTCCGAGTTCGCGACTGCGCTCGGTTGCAGCGCGCACCGCAGCAGCAAAGGTGCCACGCACGTCGTGTGCGTCGAGCACGCCGAGTCCGGCGGCCGTGGTGCCGTTGGGCGACGTGACGTTGCGACGCAGCGTGGCGGGGTCACCGTCGCGGGCCAGCAGTGTCGAAGCACCCAGCAGCAGCTGGCTCACCACGCGATCGGCGGTGGATCGCTCAATACCTTCCGCGACCGCCGCGTCGGTCAACGCCTCGGCGATGAGAAAGATGTAGGCCGGGCCGGAACCAGCGACGCCGGTGAATGCATCCAGCTGTTCTTCAGGCAGGCGATCGACGATGCCGACGGCGCCAAGCACCGATTCGGCCCACCCCAGGTCATCGTCGGTGGCGGCGCTCCCGCCTGCAATCGCCGAGGCGCCCTTGCCGACGAGTGCAGGGGTGTTCGGCATGCACCGGACGACGGCCACGTCGTCCCCGGCGGCGGCTTCGATGGTGGCGATGTTGACACCGGCGGCGATCGACAGCAGACGAGTGGCGCCGGCCGCAACCGCTGCGGTGGTCGCAGCCGGAACACCGGGCGGCTTGACGGCAAGTACTGCCGAACGGCACGGGGGAATCGCGTCGACGATGGCGACGCCAGGAAACATGTCGACGAGTTCGTTGCGCCGGGCGTCGAGTAACTCGACGACCGCCAACATGCCCGGCGCGAACACACCCGACTCGATCATCCCGCCAAGGAGGGCGGCGCCCATGTTGCCGCCGCCGACCATGACGACATCGACGACATCGACGACATCGACCGGGTCGACAACCTCGGCGGATCTGGTTGCAGGCTGGGCATCGCTCATCGGGCCGAAGTTACCGGGAACTGCCCGGGCGGATACGAGGGACCGACTCCCCCGAGACGTACCCGCCCGGACACTGGGACAGTGGGCACCGACGCGACCGACTCGGAACGAGCACGTGAAGAACGATGCCGGCTCGTCAGCGGTACCTGGCGTCAGCCTGCGAAGCGGCTGGCAAATCCGATGCGGATCATGCCCGTAAAGCACTGCTCGACCTGGGCGTACAGCGTGCCCAGCACTCGGTCGAGCTCATTGCGGTCGACCCGGTCGACCGGCACCTCGCCACGCAGGAAGATCGCATCCTCAACCCCAATGGAGAAGTGGGCTCCGACCAGACGGTCGTTCCGGCGAAGTACATGTTCGTACAGCTGAGCGTGGTTCTCTTCTGGCGCTGGCATCACATAGGTCTCGTAGCGCAGAGTGCGTTGACCAAGCGTGAGCCACACCGTGGTGAAATCCTTGTCGTCGCCGCGCATGCGCACGAACCAGCGCACGTCGTCATCGGGCGATCGATCGACGGCGACAATGTGATCGTGGTTGGCGTCGAGTTCGCCGAGCCACTCGTCGATCTGTCGTTCAAGGACGGCGAGTTGCTCGCCGGTAAACGGGTCGGTCACGACACGACCTCGGGCGCCGGGTTGATCATGGTCACAGCCCCGTTGGTTTCGTTCGCCGCTGCGTCCGCGAGCACGTCATCGATGTGGCGTACCTCGGTCACATCGTCGACGTGGCAGCTGACGAGCTCGGCTGCCGCGTCCAGATCGACGTACAGCGACCGCAGCCGATCGGCTGCTGCGCGCCAGGTGTACGAACGGGCCCGCTCTTCTGCGGCCGCACCCATCGCGGCGGCGAGTTCAGCATTGTCGAGGATCGCGGCCATCGCCACCGCGAAGTCGGTCGGCCGTCGCCCTTCGATGAGGAAGCCGGTCTCCCCATCGTCGACGAGGCTGAGCAGTCCGCCGACTGCGCTGGCCACGACCGGAATGCCGCACGCTGCGGCCTCGAGTGCGACCAACCCGAAGCTCTCGCTTCGACTGGGTACGAGCACAACATCGGCGGCGCGGTACCAGGACGACAGGATGTGGTGCGGCTGCGGTTCGACGAAATGCACCTGGTCGTGCAGGCCAAGTTCGTCGACGAGCGCATGCGCCTCTGCTGCTTGCACGTCACCGTTGCGTCCGCTGGAGCCGCCGACCAGGGCAAGTTGTACGTCATCGCGTTCGAGTGCGGCGAGCGCTCTGATCGCCACGTCGGGACCCTTGAGCGGCTGGATCCGGCCAACGAACAAGACGAGCGGACGGTCCGCATCAAAGCCGATCGCCTGCCGCGCGGCAACACGAGCGCCGGGCGCAAAGAAGGCGTGTTCGACACCGGGCGAGATGATCTCGATGCGTCCGGCCGGATCGCCGTACAACCGACGAAACTGTTCCTCTTCCTCGACGCAACTGACGCAAATGCCATCGGAGCACTGAATGATCTCGGCTTCGGCCCGGTCGCGCCACATTGGCTCCGGGTCGCCACCTTCAGCTTTGACCCGGGCAAGGGTGTGGAACGTCGACACGAACGGCACACCGAGTTCGTGCTTCAGATGGTGGCCGACGACGCCACTCAACCAATAGTTGCCGTGGATCACGTCAGGCATTTCGTTTGCCTTGATCCACTCGATCACGCCGTGACAAAACTCGTCGGAGATCTCTGGAAGCGCCTCTTTGGGCAGGTGGTGCGGCCCGGCCTCAATATGCACGACTCGATGGCCGGGCTCGATCATCACTTCGGCCGGCAGACCTTCCCGATCGGCTCGGGTGAACGTCGTGCACTCGACGCCGGTTTGCGAGAGCGACGACACCAGCTCGCGCACATAGACGTTCATGCCACCGCTGTCACCGGATCCGGGCTGCAGGAGTGGTGATGTGTGAAGTGAGATCACTGCGACACGTTGCACCACGGCGTGAACGCTAACGGGCAGCCTGCCGAGGGCGCTACGTGTGCCCGCAAGCAATGCGGGGTTGCGAGTTCAGTCCGCGAGGAGGGAATCGACGCTGGCTTCGCCGTCGCGGTATCGCCGCACCAACTCAGCACTCAAAGCGTCGAGGCGATCGAACCGCTCGCGGCGGTCGGACGAGACGCGAGTTTCGAAGTTGCCGATGGCATCGGCCAGCGCGAGGAGCTCAGCGTCGTCGAGGTCATCCAACCGACCGAAGTGATGCTCGGCGCACACTGCGTCGAGCTCATCGGCGAGGGCGTTGTCGCTGAGATCTTCGGTGGGCCGGGGCGGGCGGGCAGGGCCTCCGGTCAGGTGCTGACTGAGCACGCTGCCGATCTGTTCGTTGAGATCGGCGTCGGGGCCGGCATCACGGCGAGCGTGTTCGCTCTTCACGAGGTCAAGGCGCGCTTGGGCAACCCGGCGGGCGTACGACACGACGTCATCCTCGTGCTGCAGTTGCTGGCGCAGCGCGCGTAAATCGTCGAGCGACAAATCAGCGGGGTCAGGGCTGAGCGCGGCGTTGGTGTCGGTCACGTGGATCCTCCAGAGACGGGCGGGAGTACCGCCACTTCGTCGTGCGGCCCGACCATGGTGTCGGGAGCAACATCGTTGCCGTTGACCCAGATCCGACAGGTGGTGAGCACCTCGGCGAATTCGGATCCATAGCGTTGGGTGGCAGCTGCGAGCACGTCAGCAACGGTTGCGCCATCGATTGCGTCGCTCCCGGTGCCTGCGGCCTCGCGAGCAGATGCGAACAGTCGCAGCTTCGCCATGTCCGACAATCTAATGGCGGTGGGCAGCGCGACCGGGGCACCGTGCGGGGCAGTGTTGTCCGCAGGCAGGGACAACGTCGACACCTGGGCCATCAAGGGGGGTATCGGCACGCTCGATGAGGAACTTGAGGAGAAATTCCAGAAATTCCAGAAATTGTTTGTGTCGCCCGCCTGAAAGCTCAACGCCTGACCTGGCGATGGTCAAGGGGCGGCGACGAGGACCTCGGCAGGCGCCAACCCGGCGACGAAGCCAATCACGGCGACGACCAGTGTCAGCCCGATCGTCAGACGGCGCACCGATGACTCTTCCAAGCGTCTCGTGGCGCCGTAGTGACCGAGTTCGGGTTGCGGCATCCGGCGCATCGCGATGCCACCGGCGGCGACCAAGCCGAAAGCAACCGTCATCGCAGTCACCCGCGCGTCGTCGTTCATCGGCCCGAGGCCGTGGGTCCATCGGTCGCTCATGCCGCGCAACGCAATGCTGATGTTCAGCGCGATGAGCGTGGCCATGGTCATCGCCCATCGGATCGGGAGGCCAGACCGCGAGACACCAGCGCCGAGTCCAGCGCCGATTGACGCCATCGACCAGATCAGGCGAGCCAGCGGGCGAACGTGCCCGCCGGAGAGCAACCAATGACCGATCGAGAGGAGTGCGATGCCGACGGCGAGCATTGCGATGCGATTCGGCGGCGGCGTTTCGAACGGGGCGATTCCGGTGAACAAGACCACCACCAGGGTGATCACGGTGACGAGGCGCCGAAGTCCGTCAAGCGCGACCACTGACCAGGCCGCTTCGCGCAGGTTGTGGGTATCGAGTTGGGCGCGCCGATCGAGTCGGCGCTGCTCGCCAAGGACACGAAGGCCGCGACGTGCCCAAGCGATTTCGCCCGTGTCGTCCGGCCCAACGTTGGCCGCCGACAGCGCACTGGGGTCGGTCGGGTCGGTGTTGCGTTCGTTGTTGATGTCTCCGAGGCCGAGCGCTTCGCCGAGCAGCATTGGCAGTTGACGATCGGCGTCAGTTGCACGTCGTCCTCGGCGCCATCGCGGTCGGCCGGCAAACAGTCCAGCAGTGACGAGGACGGCGGCCGAGATCGCAACGAGTTCGAGGGCGAGCACGCCCACTGCCACGATCGACATCTCCAGGGTGCCGAACCGCCACGACAGCCAACCGAGCCAGCCAATCAGTCCTGCAAGACTCAGCGCGAGGCCCGCCCAGCGTCCGAGCGATGCCGTCGCCCGAGCGGAGGCGCGGTCTGTTGCCTGCTCGGGCCGGTTCATGAAGGTGGTTGAGGTCTGTAGCACGGTGTGATTGCTTCTGGGAGGCCGCGAGCGGCGTCTCTGGGTATCGGCAGCACCGTCGACGCGCTTGAGGGCAAGACCCACGCGCTGCTGAAGGGTGCCAAACGGCGAGGGTCGACCCCGGTCGACGGGCGGTATCGTTCCGCCACTGTGGGAACCGACAAACGCGAACGTCAACGGGCCAACAAGGCCGTCAAAGAACAACAGGCCGCACGCGCCGAGACACGCCAGAAGGGCACCCGGATCGGCGTCATCATCGTCGCCGCCATCGTCGGCGTGGTCGGCATTGCCTTCATTGCCAACACCTTCATCGGTGGCGATGATGACAATGCGACTCCGACGACGCTGCCCGAGGTGAACGAAGATGCGGGCGCCGATGTCGCTGCGGGCGAAGTTTTCGAGCCGACCGGCGAGTTCGTCCCGGAGGGCTGCCCCTCCCCCGACGGGTCTGCCACCAAGCAGCAAACGTTCGACGCGGCGCCTCCGATGTGCCTCGACCCCGACAAGGAGTACAGCGCGCTGCTCACCACCAACAAGGGTGAGCTCACGATCGAACTCGATCAGAACATCGCGCCGCTCACGGTCAACAACTTCGTGTTCCTGGCTCGCCACCAGTACTTCGACGACACGCCCTGCCACCGGATCATCCCGGACTTCGTCGTGCAGTGCGGTGACCCGACGGGCACCGGTACTGGTGGTCCCGGCTACAGATTCGCCGACGAGCTCCCCGAGGCCGGCGCGTACGAGATCGGTTCGATTGCGATGGCAAACAGCGGTCCGGACACCAACGGCAGCCAGTTCTTCATCATCACCGGCGAAAACGGCGCAGCCCTCCCACCGAGCTACTCGCTCTTCGGTGCAGTGACCGAAGGCTTCGATGAGACCGTCGTCGCGATGGAAGCAGCCGGCACAGCGTCCGGGACCCCATCGGAGCCGGTCGACATCGAATCCGTGGTCATCACCACCAACTGATTTTCCGTTGGCACGACGCGGCAGAATGGGCGGGTGCCAACGACGCTCGAACCAGTCCGGGTCGAAGAGCCCAAGGTCGACGAGGAGTTGGCCAACGACCGCCCGTGGGTGGTGATCGTCTGGAATGATCCGATCAATCTGATGAGTTACGTCACTTTCGTGCTCAAGAAGCTGTTCGGCTACTCCGACGAAAAGGCCACGGCGATGATGCTCGACGTGCACCACAAGGGCAAGGCCGTGGTCGCCAACGGCAATCGCGAGGAAGCCGAGATGCACGTGTTTCGTCTCCACGAGCACAGCCTGTGGGCCTCAATGGAGCACGATGAGTGAGCGCGATTTCGTTCCGCCCGTCGAGCACGTGGACAACAGTGACGTCGATCCACTCGGTGCGTTCGACCATGGTGAAGGCGCCCGGTTCCGACTGAACTTCGAGACCGAGGAACGCGAGTTGATCGTGCGCCTCCTCGGTGAGATGAAGGACTTGCTCACGAGCGAGCCAAACGAGCACACCGCTCCCTTGCTGCACCGTCTGTTTCCTCCCGCATTTCATGACGACGAGGAAAAAGAAGCCGAGTATCAGCGGCTCATGCGCGAGGAGTTGGTCGCGAGTCGCGTGGCCGCTGTTGACAGCGTGAGCTTGCTCCTCATGGAAGAGGGCCGGACCTTGGGTGAGGGCGAGACCATGGCCTTCATGCAGTCGGTCAATGCAATCCGTCTCGTGTTGGGCACGATGCTCGACATCACCGACGATGAGTCAGCCGAAGAAGCCGACATCAATGACAGCCCCGAGTACAGCTTGTACGGCTACCTCGGCTGGGTCCTGGAATGGACCGTCACCGCGCTCTCCGGCAGCTGATCGGTCGACTCAGACGGTACGCAGGATTGCCGCGTCGCCTTGGCCGCCGCCACCGCAGAGCGAGGCCACGCCGGTGCCGCCGCCGCGACGGTTGAGCTCGTGGAGCAGGGTGAGTGCCAAACGGTTACCGCTCATGCCGATCGGGTGCCCAAGTGCAATCGCGCCGCCGTTCACGTTGACCTTGTCCGGGTCGACGCCGAGCTCGGCGGTCGATGCAATGCCGACAGCGGCAAATGCTTCGTTGAGCTCGAGCAGGTCGAGATCGCCGACGGCAATGCCGGCCTTCTGAGCGGCGAGCATCGCAGCCCGGCTTGGCTGATGGAGCAGTGAGGCGTTGTCGGGGCCTGCGACCATGCCGTATGACACGAACTCGCCGAGCGGGTTGACGCCGCGGCGCTCGGCTTCGGCCTTGCTCATCAGGATCATGGCGCTGCCGCCGTCAGAGAGCTGCGAGGCGTTCGCTGCGGTGATGCTGCCCTCCTTGTCGAACGCTGGGCGCATCTTCGACAGGCTCTCGACCGTGGTGCCGGGGCGCACGCCCTCGTCGTGCTCGATGAGGATCGGGTCACCCTTGCGCTGCGGCACTTCGACCGGAACGATCTCCTCGGCCAGGCGGCCCTCCTTGATGGCGTCGGCGGCCAGCTCATTGGAGCGGGCGGCGAATTCGTCCTGCTGTTCACGGGTGATGCTGTCACCGGTGTAGCGGTCAGTGCCGAGGCCCATGAGGCAGGCATCAAAGGCACACCAGAGGCCGTCGGCGATGATGGCGTCGCGCAGTTCGGTGTTGCCGTACCGGAAGCCGCTCCGGGCGCCATCAGCGAGGTACGGAGCATTGGACATCGATTCCATGCCGCCGGCGACCACGATGTCGGCTTCGCCGGTGGCGATCATCTGGTTGGCGAGGTAGATCGAGTTGAGACCGGAGAGGCACACCTTGTTGACGTTGATCGCAGGGACATTCATCGGGATGCCTGCGTTGACAGCCGCCTGGCGGCTGGGGACCTGGCCCTGACCAGCCATGAGGACCTGGCCCATGATGACATGGTCGACTTCTTCCGGAGCGACGCCCGCGCGCTCAAGCGCAGCAGCGATGGCGAAACCACCGAGTTCGGCACCGGAGAATGACGAGAGCGCACCGCTCATCTTGCCGATCGGGGTGCGCGCACCAGCGATGATGACGGAGTTCGAGTTTGCAGCCATACGTGGCACGCTAGTCGCGCCTTTCCAGCGGGCAACAACTGCTGGTCTGTCGAACACACTCTCAAACGCGCCGAACTTGGGCGGGTTGGTTACCGCTCAGTAACCTTGGACCCCATGGAGCAGATTCTCGAGGCGATTCAGTCCGGCGCAAGTGGCGATGACATTGCGAACCTTCCCATCCCGGAGAGCTACCGGGCCGCGTTCGTCAAGCGTGACGAATCGGACATGTTCGAAGGTGTCGACTCGTGGGACAAGGATCCGCGCAAGTCGCTCCACGTCGACGATGTCGCCACCCCTGAACTGGCGCCGGACGAGTGCCTCATCGCGGTGATGGCGTCAAGCATCAACTTCAACACGGTGTGGACGTCAATCTTCGAGCCGCTGCCGACGTTCGGATTCCTCGACCGACTCGCCCGGGAGAGCGAATGGGCCAAGCGCCATTCGCTGCCCTATCACGTGGTCGGTTCGGACGCGTCGGGTGTTGTTCTGCGGATCGGTTCTGCAGTCCGCAACTGGAAGCCCGGTGACCGGGTGACGGTGCAGTGCAACCATGTCGACGGACAAGACCCAACTGCGCACAACGACTCGATGATGGCCAACAACCAGCGGATCTGGGGATTCGAGACAAACTTCGGCGGCCTTGCCGACATGTCGATCGTGCGCGCCAACCAGCTGATGCCGAAGCCGACACACCTGTCGTGGGAAGAGTCGGCCGTCAACGGACTGTGCAGCTCGACGTCGTACCGGATGCTCGTCAGCGACAACGGGGCGCGGATGAAGCAAGGCGACAGCGTCCTCATCTGGGGCGCCACCGGCGGCATCGGCGGCTACGCCGTGCAGTACGTCCTGAATGGCGGCGGTAGGCCAATCGGAGTCGTTTCGTCACCGGAGCGCGCCGAGATCCTCAACCGCATGGGCTGTGAGGCGGTCATCGACCGCAAGGCTTCGAACTATCAGTTCTGGTCCGACGAACACACGCAGGATGAGTCCGAATGGCGTCGCTTCGGCAAGGACATCCGTGCGGTCAACAACGGTGAAGACGTCGACATCGTCTTCGAGCACCCGGGCCGCTCCACGATGGGCGCTTCGGTCTTCGCTGCGAAGCGCGGCGGCACGATCGTCACGTGTGCCGCGACCTCTGGCTACATGGTCGAGTTCGACAACCGTCACTTCTGGATGAAGTTGAAGAAGCTCCTGTCGTCGCACTTCGCGAACTACACCGAGAGCTGGGCAGCCAACAAGTTGCTCTGCGAAGGCAAGATCCAGCCGCTGCTCACCGACACCTACACCCTCGATCAGGTTGGCGATGCTTCGCTTGCGGTCCATCACAACAAGGCCGAGGGCAAGCTCGGTGTGCTGTGTCTCTCGCCAGCAGAGGGTCTGGGCGTCGACGATCCCGAGCGCCGCGCGGAAATCGGCGAAGACAAGATCACCGTCTTCAGGGGCTGAGTTGCCACACCGGCTCTAGCCTGCCCGCCATGACTGAGCTGGCAGCGGTGCTGTGGGACATGGACGGCACGCTGGTCGACACCGAGCCGTACTGGATCGAGTGCGAGCACGAGCTTGTCAACGAATTCGGCGGCACCTGGACCAAGGCTGATGCGGCTTCGCTGATTGGCTCAGATCTTCTCGATACTGCAGCGGCGTTGCGCGCTGCAGGCGTCGATATGGAACCGGTGGCACTGGTCGACCGGTTGATGGATGGTGTCATCGAGCGCGTGCAACGTGAGTTGCCGTGGCGACCCGGAGCCCGCGAACTCCTTGCAGCATGTCGGGACGCGTCGATTCCGTGTGTGCTCGTGACAATGTCGTGGCGCCGGTTCGCCGACGCAGTCCTGGTGTCGGCACCAGAGGATTCGTTTGTCACCACGATCACCGGCGACGAGGTCACCCAGGGCAAGCCGCATCCCGAACCGTATCTTGCAGGAGCCCGAGCGCTCAATGTCGATGCTGCTTCCTGCGTCGCCATCGAGGACTCGCGAACCGGGGTTGCCTCGGCGTTGGCTGCCGGGTGTGCGACGCTGGGCATCCCCCATGTCGTCAGTATCGACCCTGCACCCAATCTCACGATCGCGCCCACGCTGGCCGGCCTCACCGTCGACGATCTTCGCGCCCTTCTGCCCGCTTGACCACGGCAATCTCTTCGTCGGGCCGCATGCCGCGCTGCGTGCAACATGACCAGCGCTGACGACACACCCGTTGCCGACGTCGCCGTTGCCGGACCGACGGCGAGGCAGCGTCGCGGGGTGTTGTTCGGCCTGATCGGTGTGCTCGTCGCCGTCGTCGCCGGAGGTTTTTGGCTCACCCGTGAGGATCCGCCGCCGCCGCCCAAACCGGATATTCCACTCGATGCGTGGGCGCCGTACTGGGCGCTCGACGACGCGCTGCCCGAGTTCGAAAAGCGCGTCGGTTCGCTGCGCGACGTATCGCCGTTCTGGTTCAACGCGACAGGTGTGGACAGCATTGAAATCGACACGAATGCACTCGATGAAGGACTCGACGAGTTCTTCGAGATTGCCGCCGACGCAGGCGTGAACGTTGTTCCCTCGATCATTGATGCAATGCCGGCGGGGTCGATGGCGGCGATCATCGCCGACCCGGTCACTCGCACGCAGCACGTTGAAACGATCCGGTCATTTGCCGCCGGGCTTGACGTTGCCGGCATCGACATCGACTACGAGCAGTTTGCGTTTGCTGATGGTCGAGACACCTGGGCTGCAACACGGCCCAACTGGGTGGCGTTCATCGCCGAACTCGGCGCGGCGTTGCGTGCCGATAGCCGAACGCTGGCGGTCAGCATTCCACCTGTTTACGACGCAGGGCAGACCGCTGACAGCGGATATTGGGTCTACGATTATGGCGCCATTGCTCAGCACGTCGACCGCATTCGCATCATGGCCTACGACTTCTCGGTGGGCGAGGCAGGGCCGATTGCTCCGCTCGATTTTGTCGAACGTTCAATCATCGGCGCTATCGAGGCCACGGGTGATCCTGAAAAGTTGGTGCTTGGCCTTCCGGCGTACGGCCGAAATTGGCCAAACGGCGAAACCGGCGCATGTCCGGCATCCGAGCTGCAGGGCCGCACCTCTGTCACTGCACGATCAGTTGATGCGCTACTCGAGCTTCGTGGTGCGGTGCCGGTATTTGTGCCGGAGACGGGTGAGTACACCTTCGACTACGACCTTGAAGTCACCGATGGCACCCTGACCTGCACGCAGGGGCGACGCGTCCATTTCGTTGATGGTGATGGCGTTCGGCTCCGCATGGATCTCGCCCGGCAATATCAGCTCAACGGCGTGTCGCTCTGGGCCCTGGGGTTCGACGACGACGCGGTCTGGGCCGAGATTCTCCCAACCGTGACGCCCTAACCCTCGACGGGGTCAGTATTGATCGAGGATCGTCGACTCAGTGATGCGGGTCATCGTTTCGCGGATCGCTCGTGCCGTTGACTCATCGACGCCATCGACCGACATCAGATCGTCGAGCGTGGCCCGTTGAATCTTTGCCAGGCCACCGAAGTGAGCGGCGACGCCTTCGGCGACGCCACTCGGGAGACGCTTCACGCGGTGGAGGTAGCGCAGTCCCTTGGGAGCGACCTCTTGGCTCAGATCGTCATTGTCGCCGGCGCGGCCGAGAACATCTGAAGCAACGCGCAGGTTGAGCACGTCGTCATCGGACAGCTTGGACATCTCGCTCAGGATGTCTTCGGCCACGCTCCCGGCAGGCAGATAGTCGACCACGACAAGGTCGAGTTCGTCATCGATCTCGCCGTACAACTCATCGAGCTGCAAGCGCAGCAGTCGCGCATCGAACCCCAGCTCGATGATCATCGTTTCGATCTCGTCGGCGACCCGGTGCACCATCTCGCCACGTTGCACAACAGCAACGACGTCGCGGAGCGTGGCGACGTCTTCCACCTCGACGGCAGTGAGGTTGGTGATCGCGTCGTCGAGCTTGGCCTTGTAGCGCTCGAGCGTCTGCAATGCTTGATTCGCTCGTTCGAGCAGGTGACCGACCTCTTGGAGCTGCCGCTTGTTGCCGCCCGCATAGACGTTGATAACGCCCATCTCCTCGCTCGCAGACACGACAGGGACGTCGAGGGACCGGGCGACGCGCTCGGCGGTGCGGTGGCGGGTGCCGGTCTCGCTCGTTGGGACAGTGGGATCCGGGACCAGGTGCACATTGGCCCGAGCAATGCGGCCGCCCTCAGTTGAGATGATGATCGCGCCGTCCATCTTCGCAAGTTCGGACAGGCGCTGTGGGCTGTAGGGCGCGTCGACGAGGAATCCACCCGAACAGATCGACAGCACGTCGGGCTCGTCGCTCAGGACGAGCAAGGCCCCAGCCTGGGCCCGCACCACGCGGTCGATGCCATCGCGGAGTGGCGTGCCCGGTGCGACACGAGCCAGCGCGTTGCGCATTTTCTCATTCGCTCCGCTATAGCGATACTCCACGTGAGAATTCTAGTTCATGCTGGAGGCGAGTGTCAGAGACGAATGCGTCAGAGCGCGCTGTCGCCGTTGAGGCCGACGGCCGCGATGGCTTCACTGAGCGTCTTTGCCCGGATGACACGAATATTGTCGTCGCCGTCAGGAGAGTTTGCGGGCACGACCACTCGTGAGAAGCCAAGCCGAGCTGCTTCGGTGAGTCGTCGTGCGGCCTGGCCGACTTGGCGAAGCTCGCCACCCAGGCCCACTTCGCCGAACACTGCGACGTCAGCCGGCATCGGCTGATTGCGGAGTGCGCTGGCCACTGCCAGACAGACGCCCAGGTCGAGGCCCGGCTCGACCAGCTTCACGCCCCCGGCGGTCGATGCATACACGTCGTTCTCGCCGACGGGCAGCCGCGCTCGACGGCCGAGGACGGCCATCAACATCGAGAGTCGAGCCCCGTCGAGCCCGAGCGCGCTCCGCCGCGACGGAACCCCCGGCACGCCTGGGGACGTGAGTGCCTGCACCTCGACGACGATGGGTCGTTGCCCCTCCATCGTGGGGACCACGGCCGAGCCCGGAATGCCGGTGCGGCGGTCGGAGAGAAACATGGTCGACGGGTCGGGCACGCCAATGAGACCGGAACCGGCCATCTCGAACAGTCCCAGCTCGTTCGTGGGTCCAAAGCGGTGCTTGGACGCACGCAGCAGCCGCAGCGCGTGGTGCTTATCGCCTTCGAACTGGAGCACTGTGTCGACCACATGTTCAAGCACGCGCGGCCCCGCAAGGCCACCGTCCTTGGTGACATGGCCAACGAGGACGATGGCGATGTCGCGCTCTTTGGCGACGTTGACCAGGCGCTGAGCACATCCACGGACTTGGCCGACACTCCCCGGTAGCGACCCGAGCGCCGGGTCGAAGACGGTCTGGATCGAGTCGATCACCACCAGCTCAGGCTTCGTTTGCTCGATGGATTCGAGGACGTGCGGCAAGGAGGTCTCGGCATGCAGCCACAGCTGAGGTCGTACAGCATCGAGCCGCTCCGCGCGGAGGCGCACCTGTTGGGCGCTCTCCTCGGCGCTGACATACAGCGTCGGTCCGTCCCATGAAGCAAGCAACTGGAGCAGCAACGTGCTCTTGCCAATGCCCGGCTCGCCGCCGAGCAAGGTGACAGCGCCGGGGACGATGCCGCCGCCGAGCACCCGGTCAAGTTCGGGAATTTGGGTCGGGGTCGGGCGGCCTGCTTCAGTGCCGACGTTGCCGATCAGGGTAGGTCCCGGCCGGTTGGTCGGTGGAGGGGGAGCGACCAGATCATCGCCAGCCCCCTCCACTTCTTCGACCAGGGTGTTCCAGTCGCCGCAACTGCCGCACTGTCCTGACCACTTCGGGTACGACGTGCCGCACTCACTGCACGCATACACCAATTTCAGTTTCGCCATGGTGGCCACCCTAGAGATGGGCACTCACAGAGTTGCCCGCGTCGTCGGGACGGGCGCTCAGAGTGAGCGGCCGCTGAATGCGGCGAGTCGCTCGAGTTGACTGGCGTCGTCAGGCACGGTGGTCGCGTCTTTGAATGTGTCGCCGTCCCTCATTTCAGAGGTCAGTGCACTCCGGGCAAACTCATCGACGGCGCAGATGACTGCCGGGGGCACTTCGAACCGTTGTCCGGTGGACGAGGCGAGGTCCCAGCCGTGCATCAGACCATCGAATGCGACGAGCCGAGCGAACGTCTCACCGGGCATCTCCCCCATAGGAGTCGTCACCTGTCGCTCCATTGCCCCTGGGGACTTGACCGCAGCAAGGAGATCGTCCATCACCTCACGGAACTCGGCGGCGGGAACCCACCCGTACACACCCGGCGCCCTCAATTCCGGGGCATCCTCGCCCCTGAACGAGTAGGTAAACGTCCCGCCGAGGACGATCATGTGATTGAGCACGTCGTGCACGGTGAACTTGCTGCACGGCGTGGGGTCGTTCATCTGCATCGTCTGGATGCGATCGACCGTGGCATTCAAGGTAGGCAAAATGTATGAGAGCTGTTCGATGGGTTCCATGAGTGGGCCTTTCTGAATCTGTTTGTCGAGATCGCTCCGTCGATTGGTGCGATGTCAAAGAGGCGTGACAATTGATGTCACAATGCGACAATGCAGGGACTTGCAGCCGCCCAGACGGCAGTTGAGCAGGGCGAATGGGCTGAGGCCCTCGACCTGCTTGCCGCAAGTGGATCAGCTGCAGCTTCGGCTGAGGGGCTCGAACTCCTCGCTCAGGCCGAGTACGGAAACGGCGGATTCGAAGCGTCCGTGTCCGCGTGGGAACAACTGCACGCACTCTTGCTCGCCGACGACGACATCGCCGGCGCTGCACGAGCCGCTGCGATGGTTGCCATGTTCTTGATGATGGACACCGGTCTCATGGCGCCTGTTCGAGGGTGGTTACGCCGTGCCGAGCGACTGCTACAAGGCCATGATGAGACGCCCGCTCACGCCTTGATCGCCGTCGTGCGTGGGTACGAACGGTTTATGTCCGGAGACATGGATGCCGCAAGAATGTTTTCGGCCTTGGCGATCGAACTCGGAGGCCGACTCGGCGTCAATCCGGCCGTCATCATTGGGCGCGTGTGCGCCGCACGAGTTCGTGTCTTTGATGGACATGTTGATGCGGGTCTGGACCTCCTCGATGAAATCGCGGTGGATCTCATGTCAGGCGCCGCCGACCCACTCACCACGGGGATGATGTACTGCGAGTTGATCTGCGCCGCCCAGGGGATGGCGCTGCACGACCGAGCGACGCAGTGGACAGAGGTGATGGAGCAATGGCGTCACGGCGCGGCGATCGGGGCAATCAGCGGACGATGCCGCGTCCACCGCGCCGAGATCCTCAGGATTTCTGGGCCATGCGATGTCGCTGAGGCCGAAGCATTGGGGGCCTGCGAGGAGTTGCGCCCTTGGATGCGCCGCGAGTTCGGTTGGCCACTCGTCGAACTCGGCAACATCCGGTTACGTCGCGGCGATCTCACCGGTGCCGAGGAAGCATTTATCGCAGCGCACGAACGCAGTTGGTCGCCTCACCCTGGGCTCGCGTTGTTGCGGTTGGAGCAGGGCGAGGTCGACGTGGCTGCGTCGATGATCACGGATGCAATTGCTCACCCCTTCGATATTCCCTCCAAGATGCGGCCGCCGTTCGGCGACTTGCGCCTCGCCCCGCTACTCGATGCCCAGGCGAAGATCGCTGCCGCAGCAGGCGATGCCAACACTGCTCGACAGGCCGCCGATGCGCTCGCATCGATCGCGGACTCCTACCCGAGCCGTTCCCTCGAGGCCAGTGCCGCGCTCGCTAGTGCTCGCGCATCGTTGGTCGGTGGAGACCTGGGGGCCGCTATCCACTCGGCAAAGGCCGCAACCGGTGCGTGGGCCGACATCGGAGCCCCGTTCGAAGCGGCCGCCGCACGCATCGTGCTCGGCGAAGCTCGCCACCGGTCCGGCGATGTCGAAGGGGCACATATGGAATGGCGTGCGGCACGAGTGGCCTTCGACGCATTCGGGGCGGTGCGCAGAGCCGAGCAGGCTGAGCGTCTCATCACCAACGCGCCGTCACACTCAACGACGTCTCGGATAGCCAGCAAGGCGACCGCCGTCTTCCGATGCGACGGAGACACTCGCACCATTGGTTTCGACGACGACACCACGCTGATGCGCGATCTCAAGGGCCTTTGATACGTTGAACGATTGCTCGCTGACCCGGGTCGCGAGATCCACGTGTTGGACCTCGTTGCTGTGGAACGTGGCTCGCTTCCGACCGGCGGCATTGTCGAGCACGGCGACGATTTACACGTCGGTCAAGGAAGCAGCGGGCTGGAAGTCATCGACGATGTAGCGCGGGATGCCTACCGTCGACGGCTCGCCGAAGTCGACGACGACATCGAAGAAGCGACGATGTTGAACGACCTCGGCCGCATGGAACTGGCGCAACGCGATCGCGAGTACCTGATCGCGGAACTGACGAGCGCAGTCGGCTTCGGTGGGCGCACTCGCTCAGTCGGTGGGTCTGCTGAGCGCGCTCGGACGAGCGTGACTCGATCACTGCGCTACGCGCTCCGCCGGATGGCCGAGCACCATCCGGCGCTCGCTGCGCACCTCGAACAATCCGTGCAGACCGGGACGTACTGCGTCTACACCCCGGACCCAATCGCACCCCTTGTCTGGGACTTGTGACGGGCCGTCGACGTGCGACGTCGACGGCTGCGTGATTCAGCTCAGCGGCAGGCCGGTGTCTGGGTCAAAGAAGTGCGCCAGATGTGTCTTGACACCGAGTCGCAGGTTTTCGCCGCTGGTGACGAAGTGAATACCGTCGATCCGAGCAATGATCTTGGTCGTTGACAATGGCGTCTCGTCGCCATCTTCGGCGGACACTGGCTGACCGTCGAGTTCGACAACCGGGACATCGAGCGTGATGTGCAGATGCGCCTCGGCGCCCATCGCTTCAGCCAACTCAATCTTGAATTCAACGATCTGATCATCGGGGAGGTCGAAGTCGCCCTCCATCGAGAAGTGTTCGGGACGCAAACCAAGTACGACTGATGATCCAATGCGGTCGACAATTTGCGGGTAACGCTCGATCGCGCCCTCGTCGATCGCAAGGGTATGACCAGCAAAGCTCGCGGTGGGCCGCTCGGCTGTGCCTCCGAGGGTCACATTGATCAGGTTCATGGCCGGGCTACCAATGAACGCAGCAACGAACAGGTTGGCTGGGCGCTGGTACAACTCCTGCGGGTGAGCGACCTGTTGGAGCACTCCGAGACGCATCACCGCAACTCGGTGGCCCATCGTCATCGCCTCGATCTGGTCGTGGGTGACGTACACCATCGTGGTGTCGAGCCGCTTTTGGATCTGGATGATCTCCGATCGCATCTGGACGCGGAGCTTGGCGTCGAGATTCGACAACGGCTCGTCCATGAGGAAGACCTGTGGGCTACGCACGATTGCTCGGCCCATCGCGACGCGTTGGCGTTGACCGCCGGAGAGCGCCTTCGGCAAACGATCGAGATACTCGGTGAGGCCGAGCATTTCAGCGGCCTCTTCGGTACGCGCCTTGATCTCAGCCTTCTTGACCTTGGCGACTTCCAGCGCGAATCCGATGTTCTCTCGAACGGTCATGTGCGGATACAGCGCATAGTTCTGGAACACCATCGCGATGTCGCGGTCGCCCGGAGGGACGTCGTTGACGAGGCGATCTCCGATGCGCAGTTCGCCTTCGGTGATTTCTTCGAGTCCGGCAATCATGCGCAGCGCGGTGGACTTACCGCAGCCGGAAGGTCCAACGAGCACCATGAACTCGCCGTCCTTGATATCGAGTTCAAGATCGTGGACTGCTTTGGGTCCACCGCCGTCGTACTGCTTGCTGACGGAGCGGAAGGTGACTTCTGCCATGGGTAACTCCCTACTTGAGCCCGCTGGAAGCGGAGTTCTCGACGAAATAGCGCTGGGCGAACAGGAACACCAGGATGGGCGGGGTCATCGCGATCATCGCGCCGGCGAACACCAGGTTGAGATCGGTGCTTGAGCGGCCACCAAGTGTTGACAATGCGAGCGACAACACGCGGCCGTCGGGGTTGCCTGAGTTGATGATGACGAGTGGCCAGAAGAACGAGTTCCAGGCATAGAGGAACCCGAACGTGGCGAGCGTGGCAATGGCTGGGCGAGCAAGCGGGACCATGATGCGCCACAAGATCTTCCAGCGCGATGCATTATCGAGCAGCGCAGCTTCTTCGATCTCGATGGGAATGCTGATGAAGAACTGCCGCATGAGGAAGGTGCCGTAGGCGCTGAACATGAACGGAATGATCAACGCCGAGAGATTGTCGAGCCAGCCCACCTGCAGCATCAGCTGAAAGAGCGGGATGATGAGCACGACGAATGGCACCATGACCGAGCCGAGGTACAGCAGGAACAATGAGCCGCTTCCCTTGAACTTGATTCGAGCGAAGGCGTAGCCACCCAGGATCGAGGTCAGAATCTGGCCGGAAACGACCGCAATGGTCACCAACACCGTGTTGGTGAGGGATCGACCAAGCTCCTTGTCGATGAGGACCTCTTCGAAGTTCTCGAGCCGGGGGCCGAACTGTTGCAGTGGCTCCACGACGTTGACAAGTTCCACGCGCACGTCGGTCGGGTCGTCGAGCGAGACGAACTGGCCGCCAGAGGTGAGTCGCGATCGGTATGCCTCGATGTTGATGCCGTCGACCTCGATGACGAAAACGTCTTCTTCCGCACCGTCGATGATGACGACCTCGCCGGTCTTTTCCCCCGACGTCACGTCGAGCCGGATGATTCGATCAACGTCGTCGAGCGGTCGGAATTCTGCGACCGAGACGTCGTTGTCGACGAGCGCGAATCGTGTGTCGGAATCCGGGAACGCGTACAGCGGAAGCGGTTCATCGGCGTCGATATCCGGGAACGCGACCTCAGCAGGATCCACGGTCTGGGGTTCCTTCGGGATCAGGGTCGGCGGATAGTTGAAGATGTCTTGGCTGTTCTTCGTCGATGTGGCGAACGCGACGACGAACGGGAAGACCACGATGACCGCAACCGACACAAGACACAGGTAGGTGAAGATCCGAACGATGGTCGCTCGTGGCCCTTTTCTGCGGACGCTCATGACACGCCTCCTGCGCTGGCTTCACTGCGTTGTCGCCGGAACTGGAACGACGTGAAGCTGAAGATGATGATGAACAGCACCCAGGCCAGCGCTGACGCGTAGCCCTGGCGGTTGTTGGTGAAGGCCTCTTGGTACAGGGTCAGCACCGGCGTCTGCGTGGCGAAGTTCGGTCCACCTGCGATCGGTCGTGCCAGGATCCACACGATGTCGAAGAGCTGCAAGGCCAGGATCGACGTGGTGATGACGACATAGAAGGTCGTGTTGCGGAGCTGCGGCACTGTGATCCGTCGAAAGACCTGCCAGGTGTTGGCTCCGTCGATCTCGGCTGCCTCGTACAACTCTTTCGGAATGGCCTGGTGCCCTGCCAGGTACAGCACCGTGTTGAATCCAAAGCTCATCCAGGCAAAGACGATGACCATCGACAGCAGCGCTGTGTTGGGCTGGGTGAGCCAGCCTTGACCCTGGCCTGCTTCGGAGACACCGATCAGGTCGAGGAGGTAGTTGATCCAGCCGATTGTTGCGTCGAACATCTGGCCCCACACGATTGAGACGCCGATCACGCCCGCCACCGAGGGGACGAAATAGATGGTTCGGAAGACCTTCATGCCGGGGAGCTTCGAGGCCAGCACGCTGGACAGGACGAGGGCTGGCAGCACGGCGAGTGGCACGGCGAGGACGAGGAAGACCGTGATGTTCTTCAGGGAGATCCAGAACTCGACATCGCGTGCGCCGATCACCCAGTGCTGCCCGAACCAGTCGAGGTTTGCAAGCACCTGATAGTCCGACTTCAGCACCTCGGTGCCGGCATTGCTTTGCGCACTGTTGGCGAAGTCGAGTGACAACGCTCGGATGTAGTTCTCGAGCCCGATGAAATCGCGGGTGGTGTTGGTGGTGTCCCAGTCGAAGAAGCTGACCCACAGCGAGAACAGCAGTGGGAAGGCGAAGAAGATGAGGAACCCGAGCAGGTTCGGTGACAAGAACGCGAGGCCACTCAGTGCTTCATCGACCTGACGGGTCGAGCCGAAGTGCTTGGCGGCGGCACGTGACCACATGAGTCGAGTGGCGAGCGCTGCGCAGACGGTCAGGGCTATCGCGCCGAGCGCGAGCGGGCGAGTGAGCGTCTCGCCGATGGACGAAATGAAGCCGGATGGGTCTGCTTTGATGACAAACCAGACACTGGCAACACCGGCGAGACCCCAGCCGGCTTGGCGGAGGCGTAGCGGCCCGGCTGCCGTCGGCCGATGCGCCAACATCTGACCGCTCAGCAGTACCCAGAGCAGTCCGACACAGATGACGACAAAGGGGAGAAACGCCTTGTACAAGCCCTCGCCGAAGTCGCCAAGGGCTCGAAAGGCGTTGAAGAGATGCAACGTCGCGGACGCCGCGACGAGCGTGAGGAGATAGTTGACTGCAAGCGAGAGCGGGCGAGCCCAACGTGTCCGAGCGCCAACGCCGTAGGCGCTGGCCATGTGGGCTACGAACGCGAAGCTGAAGAAGCCCTGGAGTGCGTAGCGCGGCATCCACGGCAGCTCGATGTCGCCACTGCGCCGAGCGAGCAGAATGCCCATGACGCTCACGGCGGCACCAACGAGGTGCCATAAACTCAGCAGTTTCAGCTTGCGGCCAAGCGCGGTGTCCGGTGCGTCAGGTAGGTCGACCCCAGCGTCCGCTTTGTCGGCTGCATCTGCAGCCATGGTGTCCGACACAAGTCCCCCAGGTGTGATGGTCGGTGTCCCGCGTGAACGGGCGAAGCCCTGACCGTTACATCCGGTGCAAGGCACCGAATGTAACGGTCAGGAAGTCATCAGCCGCCGAACGTGGCGATCTCAGCCTCGGCACAAATGTTCGCAGCGAAGTCTTCGATCGTGCGCTCACCGTTGATCACTGCGGTCACTGCAGCACCCACGACATTGTCGAACTCGGTGCGGCTACCGGTCCAGAGAGGACCTTCAGCTGTCGGCGAGTCAGCAAGACCGTTGAGGAACGCTTGCGCGTTGTCTGGCGGCGTGAAGCCAAGGAAGGCCTCCTCTGCGGCATCGCTCTGGCGGCTCGGGATGTTGGCACCGAGTTCGCTGATCGCTGCCTGAGTCTCGGCGGTGGTCAGGGACTGCACGAGGTCGAACGCCTCGGAAGGGTTCTCGGTGTTCGCGTTGACGACGTATGCGCCCCAGAACAACCAGTTGCCCTGCGTGCCACCGGGACCGGTGGGCAGCTGGACAACGTCCCAGTTGAAGTTGGCGTCAGCGCGTGCACCAGGCGTTGCCCAGCGACCGTTCATGAACATGCCGACGGTGCCGGCCTTCCACGGAGCCTCTCCACTTTCGCCATAAGCGACTGCAAGACCGCCGTCGTAAACCGCCTTCATTTGGGTCAGACCCGCAATGGCCTCCGGCGAATCGACCGTGCACTCAGTGCCGTCCTCGTTGAGGTAGCTACCGCCAGCTGCCTGGATGAAGTAGCCAATAGGACCCCACCAGGCGTCCATTGCAAAGCCCTTGTTTTCGCCACCGAGCGCGCTCACCGCAGTAGCGACTTCGGCGTAGGCATCCCAGTCCCATTCGCCGGCTTCGGCGAGGGCTCGGGGGTCGTCAGCACCGGCCTCAGCAATGAGGTCGTTGTTGAGGTACATGGCGAACGTTGACACGTCGCGGGGCAGACCCCACAGCTTGTCGCCCGGCGCACCTGCGTCGGGGTCGAAGGTCAAGTGGTACATGGGCTCGGGGTAGAACTCGCTGGTGTCGAAGCCGTCTTCGGCTGCGATCGGGGCCAGGTCGAGGATGAGACCAGCGCTCTGGAAACGAGCGATGTCAGTTCCCGGGATCCAGAAAACGTCAGGGGCGGTGCCGTTGGCGATCTCGGTGATGAGCTGGTCCTGATAGTTAGCACCGTCGGTGGTACCCGGCTCATAGGCCAGGGTGACTGAGTCTCCATTTTCGGCGTCGATGGTGTCGCTGATTGCTCCGTAGACCTCGGCCTCGGCGTCGTTGTCTGGGCGGGTGCGCCAGCGGATCGTGACGTCTTCGCCGCTTTCAGCGGGCTCGTCTGCGGCCGGGGCATCGGCTGCCGGCGCTTCTGTTGCGTCGGGTGCCTCGGTGCTACCGGACTCGTCGGCGGTGTCGTCACTCCCACCGCATGCGGCGGCGACCAGTGACAAGGCAACCGTTGCGGTTGCGATCTTCCGTGTTCTCTGCACAGTGTGCTCCTTCAGTGATGGTGGCGATTGTCGCCACCGTTTCTCCCCCTGCTCGCGATCGCGAGCCGGTGCTTGTTCTGCTGTTCGTTGCAGCACTCAGTCCCTGCGCGGAACATCGAGCTGCATCGTGAAACGGAACCCCGGTGTCGTCAGGCGAACCCTCCGACGTGGTGACGCGAATTCTTCCCCCTCACGGCCCTCCGGTGCATAACCGATCACATCATTGCCTCTCTTGCACTTTGTGTCAACAATGTTCGAAAGTGTTCGCTTGCCCGTCGCGGAGACGGCAGAATAAGGGCCCATGGATCCCGCATCAGCCGCTCCGGCAGTCGCAACGATGATGGGTGCCCGTTTGTCCCCCGAGGATCGACGCCGGCATCTGCTTGACGTGTCGCGAGTGATCGTCGAGGAGAACGGTGTTGGCGCGCTGTCGATGGAATCGGTCGCAGCCGAAGCGGGCGTGTCACGCGGTCTGGTCTACACGTACTTCAGCAACCGGGCGGGTCTGGTGGACGCGCTGTGGAATGAGGTCGCGGCGTTGTGGAAGGTGGAGGCCATGCCACCCCACGAGGAGCTCGTCGGGTCGGGCTCATTGCGTGAGTTGTTCGACGATCGGGTTGTGTCGAACACCCGCTGGTTCTTCGACCAGGTGGAGAGCAGCGGCCTCCTCTTTCATCGGCTCCAATCTGAGCCGGTGTTGGAATCCTCGATTTCAGAGGTGCGCAAGCGCGTGGAGCAGGACAACATCGAGTGGTGGGCTCGGCTGGTCGAGGCGATGGGTGTTGACAAGGACCGTGCCCTGGTGTTCTCAGCGCTCGTCAATGCCCCGAGTCATGTGATGTGGAGTCTGATCGCTCGCGGGCAGGCATCTCGGGAGGCCATCGAAACGGTCTTTTTCCTCACGTGCCGTGCTGGCCTCGACCAACTCCTCGCAGCCGATGATGCAATCGCCTCGGAGTAAGCATCGCCTCAGGATCGGGGCGCCCGGAGAGTTCGACCTTGCTGCCAGACTCACTATTGGATATTCTGTCAATAGCGTTGACCGCCGACCTCAGATGGTCCGCGCCACGATGAGAGCACCAGGAGATCACCATGCGATATCGACGACTGGGCCGAACTGCTTTGCAGGTGAGCGAAGTGTGCCTCGGGACCATGAACTTCGGTCCGACGACGTCCGAGCCCGAGTCGTTCGCCATTCTCGATCGGGCGCTTGAAAATGGCGTGAACTTCGTCGACACGGCGAATCAATACGGCGGAAGCACCGGGGTGGGCGCCACGGAGACCATCATCGGCAGCTGGCTCGCACAGGGCGGTGACCGCCGTGAGCAGATCGTGCTGGCGACCAAGTTGTATGAGCCGATGTCGGACCGGCCAAACGATCGTGGGCTGTCCGCTCGCAACATCCGGTTGGCGTGCGATGCCAGTCTGCGTCGACTGCAGACCGACCACATCGATCTGTACCAAATGCATCATCTCGACCGGGCTGCGCCGTGGGACGAGGTGTGGCAGGCCATGGAGACCCTGGTGGCGCAAGGCAAAATCATCTACGTCGGCTCCAGCAACTTCGCCGGTTGGACCGTCGCTCAGGCCAACGAGGCAGCGCGCTCCCGTCACTTTCTCGGGTTGGTGTCCGAACAGAGCCTGTACAACCTGACCGAGCGAACGATTGAGCTCGAGGTCATTCCTGCTTGTGAGTCGTACGGGCTCGGCCTGCTGCCATGGAGCCCGCTCGGCGGCGGCATCTTGGCCGGCGTGTTGTCCGGTGGCGACACTGGCCGCCGAGGGTCAGCCGACATGCAGCGTCGAGTTGCTTCGCTCCGACCACAACTCGAACAATGGGAGGCACTGTGTGCGGACCTGGGCGAACGGCCCAGCGATGTCGGCATCGCCTGGCTGTTGCACCAGCCCGCTGTGACGGCGCCGATCGTCGGGCCGCGCACCATCGCGCAGTTGGATGGAGCGCTGCATGCCACCTCGATTGAACTCTCACGCGACGTTCTCGATCGCATCGATGCGATCTTCCCAGGTCCGGGCCCGGCGCCCGAGGCCTACGCGTGGTGACACCTGGACCGAAAGAAGGAGACGCCAATGTCGAACAGCAATGAAACCAAGTCAGTCGAACGCCACGCCGAGCTCGGATGGCACGGCACCGACCGAAACGCACCAGAGGTTGTGCAGCAACGCGAGTATCTCGGGGCCAATAATGGGCTCCGGGATGTCGAGATTCTCGACCCGTCTGAGATCGAGCGTGCCGTCAAGATTTTCCGGCGCGATGGCTTCGTCCTCGTCGGTGATGCGCTCAGCCCCGACCAGACCGAGTTCCTCCGCAATGGAGTGGTCGAGGTTGTCGACGAGATCGTGGCGCACGACAGCGAACGCGGCGGTAACCGTGGATCGCACCGCTACTCGTTCGGAGGTTCCAGCGTCACCCGCAGCATGTTGCATCGGCCCGAGTGGCAGATGCTTGTCGATCTCCCGACGGTCACACCGATCGTCACCGCGATCTTCGAGTCGTCCGATTACCTGCTCCGCTCAGCGAGCGGCGACTTCTGTCTCCCCGGCGCGATCGAGTACCAGCCGTTGCATTCCGACATTCGTGACTTCGCGCCGGACGGGAACACACCGTTCAGTGCGTTCCACGATCCACGCGGCTTCTTGACGTTACGCGACCTTCCCTGCCCGTATGTGTGCGTGAACTTCTTGCCGTTCGATCAAACGGCGCTGAACGGGCCCACCCGCCAGATTCCAGGCTCCCAGCACTCCCGTGCTCCGATTCCCACGCTGGACGAAGAACCCGAGTGGATGCGTCTCAGTACTGCGTGCCCGGCGCCCGCCGGTGCGATTCAGATCCGTGACGTGCGGGCCTGGCACGGCGGCACGCCCAACCTGTCTGACGAGCTGCGGGCCATTCCCAACCTCGAGTTCTACGCGCCGTGGTTCCGCGAACCGATGATCCCAGGAATCACGTACGCCGATCACAAGAAGTTGTCTGAACACGCACAACATCTGACGCGTCTGAGTGTCATGGACTCCTCGGAGCAACTGCCGGCCGGGTACGTGGTCAAGCCGCTGCCCAACAGGACCTAGAGCATCTGCCACCACCGCCGCTCACGCGGGGATGGGTTACTGCTCGCCGAGGTGGCGGTGCTTGTACGCCCGGGCTCGACGGAATCGCGCGACGGTGACGTAGCCGATGAAGATCGTCATGAAGCTCACCCATGCCACGAGTGCAATGAGCGCCAGAATCGAGAGCGGGCGTGCCCAACGCTGGCCCTCACCGGGCTGCTGCGTCGATTGAGCGAGGATCAGGGCCGCAGAGCCATTGTCGGGCAGCTCCCAGGTGAGGATTCCGTTCGCGTCCGGTTCCACATTGGTCTGCTCGCTTTTGATCACGCCCGGCAAGAGCGCCTGGAGTGTCACATTGAACGAGTCGGCTGGGGTTGCTCCGCTCGCGGCGATCTCGTCGGCGAACGGCTGACCCCCAACCGAAGCGACGAGGTCTGCATCGGCGAAGTCATCAAAGCCGCTGAGCACGAGACGACCACTGAGTTGGTTGGTGGTGATATCGCCGTTGGTTCCCCGACCGAGTTCCATCTGCGTGAAGGGTGGTCCGAGACTCTGCAACAGATTGGTCGCTTCGCCTTGCGAGCGGAACGGATGGGTCATCTGGAGGAACAGCCCGCCACTGCCGTCATCGGGCGCACGAGGTCCGTCAATCGACCAGCCGGCCTCGATGACATCGTCGAGGACCAGGTCGTCGACGAGCGTCGGGACCTGATCAAGGACGTCTTGATCGGCAAGCACCGTGACGGCGATCTGTCCTGTTCCATCAGATTCGACGACGACATCAACCGTGACGTCGAGTTGGCACGCAGCGAGAGCAACGGCGCATGCGAGAAGTGCGACGAGCCGCGTGATCACCCGATCCATGATCCCGCCATTATGACGGGGCCGATGGTCCGCGCTGCGGCACGGGCCATGGATTCATTGATTGCGTGGCCGCGCGTTCGACCAGATCGTGACGATCGAGAAGATCAGCTGATCACTCAGCTGCTTCGGGCGGCGGCAGTTCGCCTTCGCCCGTCACCGGCGGAACCGGCTTCTCGGTCGCGGTCATCTCGAGCTCGACCGACGCCGGAGGGACAAAGCCCTCAACCGAGGTGAACACGAACTTCTTCTTGCCCTCACCGCGCTCGGGATCGTCCTCGGCATCAACGACGATGATCTCGCCCGCCGAGAACTCCTTGTAGAGCAGCTTCTCGGACAGCGAGTCTTCGATGTGGCGCTGGATCGCACGACGCAACGGACGGCCACCGAGCTGCGGGTCGTAGCCCACTTCGGCGAGCAGTTCCTTTGCAGCTTGTTTGACCTCGATGCCGAGACCCTGGCCTTCGAGCTGAGCCGTGAGCCGCACGAGTTGCAGGTCGACCATCTGGAGCACCTCGTCACGAGACAGTTCGTGGAACACGATGGTCTCGTCGATGCGGTTGAGGAACTCGGGACGGAAGTGGTTCTTGAGCGAGTCGTTGACTTTTTCCTTCATCCGCTCGTAGCTCATGGCCGAATCGTCGGTGGTGAAGCCGAGGTTGGCCTTGCGTAGATCCTGGGTACCGAGGTTTGATGTCATGATCAACACCGTGTTGCGGAAGTCGACCGAGCGACCTTGGCTGTCGGTGAGGCGACCCTCTTCGAGAATCTGCAGCAACGTGTTGAACACGTCGGGGTGGGCCTTTTCGATCTCATCGAACAGCACGACGGAGAACGGCTTGCGGCGCACGGCTTCGGTCAGCTGGCCGCCCTCTTCGTACCCGACGTAGCCGGGAGGCGAACCGACGAGGCGGCTGACCGTGTGCTTTTCCATGTACTCGGACATGTCGAGCGTGATCAGCGCGTCGTCGTCACCGAACAGGAACTCGGTGAGGGTCTTGGCGAGCTCGGTCTTGCCGACACCGGTGGGGCCGAGGAAGATGAACGAGCCCGACGGACGCTTGGGGTCCTTGAGGCCGGCGCGCGTCCGGCGGATCGACTGCGATACGGCGGCCACAGCGTTCTCTTGGCCGATGATCCGCTTGTGCAGCTCGTCTTCCATTTTGAGGAGACGCTCGGTCTCTTCTTCGGTGAGCTTGTAGACGGGGATACCGGTCCACAGCGAGAGCACTTCGGCGACCGCTTCTTCGTCGACCTCGTCGAACAGGTCGACGCCGGAGGCCTTGACCTCGGTCTCCTTCTCGGCCTTCTCTTCGAGGAGCTTCTTCTCTTCGTCGCGCAGACGGCCGGCCTCTTCGAACTGCTGCTCTTCGACAGCGGTCTTCTTGGCTTCCTGCACTTCGTTGAGCTTCAATTCGAGATCGCGCAGGTCGGGCGGAGTCGCCATGCGCTTGATGCGCAGACGCGAGCCGGCCTCGTCGATGAGGTCGATGGCCTTGTCGGGCAGGTGCCGATCGCTGATGTAGCGGTCAGCGAGGTTGGCAGCAGCGACGAGGGCCTGGTCGGTGATGGTGACCCGGTGGTGCGACTCGTACTGATCGCGGATGCCCTTGAGGATCTCGATCGTGTGAGCGAGCGTTGGCTCGTCGACCTTGATCGGCTGGAAGCGACGCTCGAGTGCGGCGTCTTTCTCGACGTGCTTGCGGTACTCGTCGGTGGTGGTGGCACCGATGGTTTGGAGTTCGCCTCGGGCGAGCATCGGCTTGAGGATCGACGCAGCATCGATGGCACCTTCAGCGGCGCCGGCGCCGACGAGGGTGTGGATCTCGTCGATGAACAGCAAGATGTCGCCGCGGGTCTTGATTTCTTTGAGCACCTTCTTGAGGCGCTCTTCGAAGTCACCGCGGTAGCGGCTGCCGGCCACGAGCGAGCCGAGGTCGAGCGTGTAGAGCTGCTTGTTGGTGAGCGTGTCGGGCACGTCGTTGTTGACGATCTTCTGGGCGAGGCCCTCGACGATCGCGGTCTTGCCGACTCCGGGCTCACCAATGAGCACCGGGTTGTTCTTGGTGCGACGCGAGAGAATCTGCATCGTGCGTTCGAGCTCTTTCGAGCGACCGATCACGGGGTCGAGTTCACCCTGGCGCGCGGCCTCGGTGAGGTTGCGGCCGAACTGGTCGAGAATCTGAGAGTTGGCGCCCTTGTCGTCATCGCCGCCCTTGCTGCCAACGCCTGCCGCTGCCGGCGTGCCGCCTTCGGTCCGACCGCTGCTCCCGCCGGTGGAGCCGGATGGGCCTTGGTAACCCGAGAGGAGCTGGATGACCTGCTGGCGGACACGTGAAAGATCGGCGCCGAGCTTGACGAGCACCTGTGCGGCAACGCCTTCACCCTCGCGGATGAGACCGAGCAGGATGTGCTCGGTTCCGATGTAGTTGTGACCGAGCTGCAGTGCTTCGCGCAGTGACAGCTCGAGGACCTTCTTGGCGCGCGGCGTGAAGGGGATGTGGCCCGACGGCGACGAGCCGCCCTGGCCGATGATCTCTTCAACCTGGCTCCGCACCGCTTCGAGGCTGATGCCGAGCGACTCGAGGGCCTTCGCCGCGACGCCCTCACCTTCGTGGATGAGGCCGAGCAGGATGTGCTCGGTTCCGATGTAGCTGTGGTTGAGCAGCCGCGCTTCTTCTTGCGCGAGCACAACGACTCGTCGAGCTCGGTCGGTAAATCGTTCGAACATCTGCTGCCCTTTCGTTCAGGGGCCCCTCAATGAGCGCCGCCTGCGAGATGCGAAACAGCGCTCGGAACCTGTGCGTCAACCCTACCGGCCACCTGCCACGGTGCCCGATCGCGCGCCGTGACAGGTTTTCCTCAAATTCTGGGAATACGCGAGCCGATGAGCTGCATGTCGATGAACCTGCGCTGAGCGGGCCATGATCGGGTAATGCGTCTCGTTCTGATTGTTCTCGGAGTACTCGCCGCTGTCGTCGTCATCGCTGCGGTCATGATTCGACGGCTCGACC